>JAYUVL010000001.1:0-8868 GCA_043754075.1 Cytophagales bacterium
AACTGCTTATTTCTATAACATATTGCGAAACTACTTTTACTATATTGTTTAGGATTAATCCCCACGACTTTGGAAGACGGCCCTACGGACAGTTTGAACTGGCTAGCCACAATTTTACTCATGGAAGGCAACTGGTTCATCTACTCCACCGAAGGAGTAGTGATTATCGTGCTCCTCTTTTGCTCTGCCCTGATCTCGGGCTCAGAAGTGGCTTATTTTTCCCTCTCCCCCAAGCAAATTGAGGCTTGCCGAAACAGCGGCAATCTACCCGACCACAATATCGCCCTTTTGCTGCGCAACCCCAAAAAGGTGCTAGCCACTGTACTGATCCTCAATAACTTGGTCAATATTGGCATTGTCACGTTATCGACCTATATGCTGGTCAACGCCATTGGCAATGACACCGACGATGCCGCTCTGGCGTTTTCGCTGCTCACCTTGGGAGTCACCTTTTTGATCGTATTTTTCGGCGAAGTAGTGCCCAAAGTCTATTCCAATCAGCGGGCCTTGCAGTTTGCCCGGTTCACCTCCACGGGGATGTTGTTCATGAGCCACGTGGTGAGCCCGCTGTCATGGGCATTGATGCAAATGGGCAACTTACTGGAAAAACAGATCAAGCGCAAAGGATATCAGGCCTCGATCGATGAAATCAATGAAGCTCTAGAGTTAACCACCACGACCGAAACCACCGATGAGGAGCGCGAAATATTGCGCGGAATTGTCAACTTTGGCACTATTTCGGTCAAACAAATCATGCGGCCGCGTATTGATATGTCCGTGGTGGACCGCAGCCTGCCGTTTTGTGAACTCCTCAAATGGGTCAACGAGTCGGGGTATTCCCGGTTGCCCGTGGCCAACAATACGATTGATAAAATTGATGGCATTCTTTACATCAAAGATTTGTTGCCCCATTTGGACGAAGCCGATGACTTCCAGTGGCACAACTTGATCCGCCGGGAAATTTTCTTTGTGCCCGAAAATAAAAAAATTGATCAATTGCTCAAAGACTTTCAGTCGCGCCGGGTTCACATGGCCATTGTGGTGGACGAATACGGCGGCACTTCGGGGCTGATCACCCTCGAGGACATTATTGAAGAGATCATGGGCGAAATCAACGATGAGTTTGATACCGCCGACCTCGTTTACAAACAAATCGACCCAACGACTTGGTCATTTGAGGGCAAAACACCATTCAATGATTTTTGCAAGATCTTGGACATTGATCCCAGTATTTTTCAGGAAGTAAAAGGCGACGGGGAAACACTGGCGGGCCTCATGCTGGAGCTGTTTGCCCGGATGCCCCGCGCTGGGGAGCGCAAGCGGTTCAACAACTTCATTTTTACCATAGTTACCGCCGATAAAAAGCGGATCAAAAATGTGCGCATTACGATCAAAAATGCCGAAGCTGCGACCAAAGAAACCGCTGGGCAGGATCAAAAAAAGGGTTCGCGATAAGGCCAGTGGGACCGATCCGAGACATCTCGCCCCGGCAATGCCAGCGTGCTTTGCCAGAACAGCCAAGCCACATATAGCCAATCATTCGCCGGTCATAATGTTGGAAATGGCACTGGCTTTGGGTTCAGAATCCCGTCACTGGCGGCGATCCGTTTGTGCCCAGTGCCCATCATTTAGCTGCCGGCAGCGTAAAGCCCCACGAACGGTTGCTTTTTCCCCAACTCCACTCTTTTGCCACTCACCAGCAACAAAAAGCCCGTCCCGTGAGTTTGCATTCCTAACAATTCACTGGTGATATTCCCACATTGGCATGGCGGTCCGCGAAAAAATACAGCATATCCTTCAAAAACTGAGCAAGGGTGTTTACGAAAAAGAAGAAACCATCCGGCTGTCGCTCCTCACGGCCATTGCGGGCGAGAGCCTGTTTTTGCTCGGACCGCCGGGCGTGGCCAAAAGCTTGATTGCCCGCCGCCTCAAATTCGCCTTCCGCGACGGCAGGTCGTTTGAGTATTTAATGAACAAATTCAGCACGCCCGACGAGATTTTTGGGCCAGTTTCCATCAAAAAACTCAAGGACGAGGACAAATATGAACGCTTGACCGACCATTACCTGCCCGGGGCCAATGTGGTGTTCCTAGATGAGATCTGGAAAGCGGGGCCGTCGATCCAAAACGCCCTGCTCACGATATTGAACGAAAAAATTTACCGAAATGGCGAGCAGGATACCCACGTAAAGATCAAGGGCATTTTGGCCGCTTCCAACGAACTGCCCCTGCTCAACGAAGGACTGGACGCCCTCTGGGATCGGTTCTTGGTGCGGACCGTTATCCACGAAATTCGGCAGAATGGCAATTTCATTAGTATGATAGTCAGCACCGAAGATGTCTATAAAGACCACTTACTGCCGGACGAGAAAATCACCGAGGCCGAGATGGAAATGTGGAGCGTAGCCATTGATCAAGTGGAAGTGCCCAGCGAAGTGCTCAACACGATCCAACTGATCCGCCTCAAACTGGACGAGTACGATGCCAAAAATGAGCACCCGTTCCGTATTTATGATCGACGTTGGAAAAAAATCATCCGGTTGATGCGCACCAGTGCCTACCTGAACGGCCGGGCCAAGGTGGATCTGATGGATTGCTTTTTGATTGGCCCGTGCCTATGGGGGCGGCCGGAGCAGATCGAGGTGGCCCAGCAAATGGTGGCCGAGACAGTACGCAAACATGGTTACACTTTGGCGGTCAATTTGACGGGGCTGCGCAAGGAAATCAATGAATTTGATGAAGAAGTGAAAACCGAGACCAAAATCCCCAGCACTAGCTTTGTTGAGGATCTGTACCTGATCGATCGCCAATATTTTGAAGTGATCGGCATCGAAAACCACTTCGAAGGCAAGTACGTCAAGAGTGCCGAGTTTGAGAAGCTGGGCATTGAAGACATGCAGACCATCGGCGTGTATGATGAAAACGCCAAGCTGACCTACCGCGTCAAGGCCCGCAAAGGCCGCGGTGAGCACCAGATTGAGTTCAATTATAATTCCAACGCCATCATTTTGCCCTTGAAAACCCACAAGGTCGAAAAAACGGTTTACCTCTACAAAAAGGCACACCCCTTGGTGCAAAAGTTTTGGGACGAGCGGGCCGATCGGTTGGCGGCCTACATTCAGGCCCAGAAATTGCGGCTCCGCGACGAAGCCCCCGCCGAGCTGGGCCACTTGCGCGGCAACCTCTTTGTCGAGGCCCGGTTAAGTGAGTTGGTGGAAGCCAACCTGGCCGAAACTGCCAATGCGCTGGACAACCTGGCCCTCCACATCGAGAAAATAAAGCACTACTATCTCAACCTCTAATTACCTTTGCGCATGGGCAAACGCCAGATCCGCTACCTGCCGACGGTGCTGCTGGCCCGGGCCGCCGAAATACTGGGCCGGGAGGCCGATGTGGTGATGCGCAGCGGCGTGGTTTGGCACGGGGTCATTGGGGCCATTTCTGCTACCACCCTCACCCTGACCGACCTGCGGCAGTTGCGCCGGGAGGTGGCGGTGGGTGAGGTGGCCGAGGTGCTCACCGATTCGCCCAGTAATTGAGTGGCCACTTGGCAACATCAAACCAACCATACAATGGGAAAAAACTTTGTCTTGATTTCGGGTATCATGGGCGCGCTGGCCGTGGGCATTGGGGCTTTCGGGGCCCACGCCCTCAAGCCCCTGCTGGAAGCCAACCAACGGTTGGACACCTTCGACACCGCAGTGAAGTACCATTTTTACCACACGCTGAGCCTGCTAGGCATTGGCCTGCTCTACCTCCACCGGCCCCACCCGCTGCTGGTGTGGGCGGGCTACTTGCAAGTGGTGGGGGTCGTGGTCTTTTCCGGCTCGCTCTATGTACTGTGCCTGAGCGGGTTGCGCTGGCTGGGAGCGATCACACCACTGGGCGGGGTGGCCCTCATTGCGGGCTGGGTCGCCATGGCCATTTGCGCGGCCAAACAGAATTTTTGAGATGCCTTGCAAATCAGGAAGATATTTGCGTAAATTTGCGCCTCAAAAAAACCTAAAACCGCAAGACAATGGGAGTTACCAGGCTGAAACGGAAAGAGATGCGCAACATAAGCAAGGCCGTTCAACGCAAGAAGGATATTAAGTTGCTGACCAAAATGCCCGTCATCAAAAATATTGACGTAGAAGCCATTAAGAAGTCGTTTGCTGAAAAAAGCGCCTAAGCTTATTTTGCTACTCCACTCAAACCCCAGCCGCACGTAGTGGCCGGGGTTTCTGTTTTGCTGCCGATCTTGCACCTGTGCCCGCTAGTCTTCCCATCCCGATCCTCTCCCCAAAAAAATCATCATCCTCCTTGGTTTTCTAAATTTTATTCCTGAATCCGTCATGCTCATTGGGCGGATACCGGCGGCGATTTCACCTTGAACGTTATAAAAGCATGGAATTATGGCGTGATTTTAAACTGCTGGCTCTTGGCGCGCTGCTGACCGGCTTGGCTGGCCCTTCATTGGCCCAAACCGATCTGGTGCAGGACTGCCACCCCCCCCACCGCTCGGTGGTGCTTCTCTCTTCCAATGCAGGCCCAGCCCAGTTTCCCGCTCCGATCCCCCGTTGAACTTGAAGCGGTCCTCCCCGTTTTGGGGGGCATTGTAGCCCAGTGGAACCAATTCCAAGCCTCAGGGGTCGTAGACTGGCCGTCCGCATGCGCCTCCTGCACCACCACGGCGGTGGGTACGTCGGCTGTTCCACGACGGCCCGCTCCACGGCCAAATCATCAATCGCGGACGGCCAGTCCAAGCCTCCTGCGAAGATAGGTTTTCTACCCGGACTTCCGATGGCCCCTGTTGTTGGTGCGCTGCGCTAACACCAACAACGGTAAACGCGCAGTCTTCCAGTCCCCAAGGATCGTAGACTGCGCGTCTGCGGTGCGCCTCCTGCACCACCAGCGCGGTGGGCACGTCGCCGCGCTCCACGGTGAGGTTGTCAAACCAAGCTTCCTGCGAAGACAGGTTTTCTACCCGGACTTCCGATGGCCCTGTTGTTGGTGCGCTGCGCTAACACCAACAACGGTAAAACACCAACAACGGTAAAACGGGGACAATACTAGCGTTTTCCACCCAGACTTCCAAGGTGCCGTCCACGGGGGAAGACTGGGCGCCGGCCGATGGTCGCGCAGCGCACTCCCACCAAGGGCAACGGGCGCCAATTGGGCGATCTGGGCCAATGGGACTTGGAATTTCGGGAATAATTTCGTAATTTCGTTCACCAATGGCAAAAGATGTTTTCCACGAGGCGGTAAGGGCCGCTCTGGTATTTGACGGCTGGTCAATTACCCACGACCCGCTCACTATCCCCCTGAGCAAGCGCAACGTGTTCATTGATTTGGGGGCGGAGAAACTCATTGCCGCCCAGAAGGGCGGGCAGCAGATCGCTGTGGAGGTCAAAAGCTTCGTGGGGCTCTCGCCATTGACCGACTTTTACAAGGCCCTGGGCCAATACCAAGTGTATCTCTTGGCCCTTAAACGCCAACACCCTGATCGGGCCCTGTACTTGGCCATGCCTGGGGAAAGCTACCGGCTGCTCGTGGGCGATGAACTGCTGGCCGGCCTGCTGGGCGAACTGCAACTCAAATACCTGATCTTTGAACCGGAAACCCAACGCATAGCCCAATGGATCGACTAGCCAATTACCAAACCGTCATTGCCCGGGTGCTGGCCGAAGCGAGCCAGCTCGCCGCCAGCGGGGGGCTGGAGGCCCTGCTGTCCATCGACGGGGCAAGGGGGCAGTACATCCTCATGGCTGATGGCTGGGAGGGCACGGAGCGCCACTATGCCCCTTTGGCCCACGTGGAGCTGAGGCCCGATGGCCAAGTTTGGCTCCGGTGCGACAACACCGACCTGGAGATCGGCCAGCGACTGATCGACGGTGGGGTGCAGGCCCAGGACATAGTGCCCGCCTTTTTTTCGCCCCAACTGCGGCATTTGGCCCAGCGCGCCTGAGGGCCACCCACGAATCCATGTCCACCCAAGTGGTGGTGGCAGCGTGGCCCAGCAGCTGTACAAGGTCAACGTGCTTTGGCCAGTGGAGGCCCAGCCCAGTTTCCCGCTCTGATCCCCCGTTGAACAGGTGCTTGCTGGCGACCTAGGCGGCAGGGGCCATCTCCAGCCCCGCCCTTACGCCTTACCTGCTTACACGTTTACGCGCATGAGAGCACCCACAAGTCTGAAGACTTGCTGCATGGTGGGCACAAGAGACGCTGCGCTTAACTCTTGCGCTAGAAGGGGCTGCGGTTGTGGAAGTTGAGCCCGGCCACCTTGTTGAGTGCAATGTCCTTAAAGTTCTCCTGCCGGCCTTCTACCTTGGGCAAATCGTCCAGCACCTGCTGTCGGGTGGGTTCCATCACACAGTCCAGCCGCCTGAGCACGGTCATGGGCAAAACCACCTTGCCGTAGTCCGACTGTTTGTAGTCGCCACGCAGCAGGTCCGCCACGCGCCAAATCAGGTCGGCTTTTTCCTTGAAGTTTTTCATCTTGCTTTCTTTCAGCACTGGCTTCTGTCGCTGTGCTGCACAAAGCTAGGCGGCAAGGCATAAAATACAAGCGAAGTGTGCATCTATTTGCGATAGGCCCAACCCGCCCGCCCATGCCGACCAGACCAGTGATTTTTCTTGCCCTTGCCAATGATCGGCAGGACATGGCCAACTACCTGCAACATCTTCCCAAAGAATGGGCCGGGGTGGCGATTTCCAGATGACTGGCCGTCCGCCATCAATCGCGGACGGCTAGTCCGCAGACGCGCAGTCCCAGCAATCCACCGTGGCCAGCTTGCCCACGCTGAGTTGCTGCCAGGCCCAGGAGGCCGTGTTGACTGCGTGTCTGCGGTAAAATGAACGTTTCTTCCGTATGGACGCCGTGCCCCCGCTGGCTTCGGCGTAGAGCTTGAGCACCAGCCGGGCGGCACTAGGGCGGGCCCTCGCGTGCATACCCAGACCTATCCAAAGCCGCAAGTCTGAAGACTTGCCGCATCGCGGGCACAAGAGACGCTGCGCTTAACTCTTGCGCCAGTGGGGCAAAGCGACAATGATCTAAAACACCCCCCTTCCATTATAAATGTATATGCAACATTCACGTAGTTTTATCCAATTTGATGGATCAGGGCCAGCCTTTTTAAAGTCAATACCCCCACAACAACTGCCAGCCGCTTTCTGGCCATCTTCCATCTGGCCATACTTGCCATCATATCCCCATTTGTGGAACCTGAAATTGCCCTGATGGTTATGTGGTTCCACGTACCCGCCGGATGCATGCACCGTTGCAACGCCACTGGGCCAAGTGAACAATAGGCCATAATCGCCACCGGACTTGAGTTTGACCTCAATGTAATGAGCTGGCGTCCCCTCCCCATTGTAAAGCCCTGGCATGAAAAGCATGCGCGTCTGAAAAATTGACCGGTAGCCCTCCCAAATTTCAATCTTGGTGACCTGATGGTGGCCGTCAAGGGTCTTGTAGTGGGTTAGGGTTCGGCTTGGCAACAATACCTTGCCGAGCAAGGTTGCCGCCGTTAGCCCAAGCGCAACCAAAACATAATTTACCGGGTCATTATAAAACGGTTTCTTGTTATGGTTCATCGCTTCATAAACTTTTTATAGTTGGCATAGCCCCACTCAATCCCAAATGCGCTCAACTTGTCTTCCCCAGAATTGGGCAATAAAGATATTGGGGCTGGCAGTAGTGGATAGGAAAATCGGGGCAAAAGATTTATTCCCCATGACATACCGCCAATCGCTTTGTTGCCATTCGCAATGTCGAGGGCACCAAAACCAGAATAGATGACATCTTTGGGTACAAGTGACTTAGCAGCCATGATCCCAGCCAAGATATTGCCAGCATCGCGGGCCGAGCAATAAACCAAGCCAAAAGTTGGGTCTTTGTACAATATGCTCCCATAATACTTGGAACCGTTTGGCGTATGTGATTTTAGGTCATAAGGCTCACCCGAGGCGGCATCAGTGGCGTATGCAGCAAAGGTGGGGATACTATTTGTTAGGTCGGTCAGGGTGTTATGGGCCCACCAACTACCCACTTGCACACTGGCACCCTCCCCCACAGTAACATTCCCTTCTTTATCGAAAGTGTCATCAAAATTTGCAAATGAATAGGGTTGTAATGTGCGGCCCCTGAAGCTTACTTGCCCAAGTTCAAATTTCCCAGACTCAAATTGCTTACGGTCAGCTATTGTGCCAATCTCCATGATCTTGTTGTCCCCCCCAATGGTAATGGCCAGCACGTCTCCATTTTTGGCAATATGGGTGGTGGCCCCACTAGACTCAATGCCATCATTACTACGCAACCAGTCCTGTACATATTCCCAACTTACTTCGCTACCATCTTCCTCATAATATGCGCCGTTCCGATAAACTGGGGCCATCCCCGTTGGGTCAATGAACCGCAGCGGGTTGTTAAGCACATAAACAAACGGGCTCACCGGGGCGAACTTCCCCGCCAGCAAGTCTATGCCATGGAACCTCCCCAGTTGCGCGTCGTAGGGCCGGAAGGGCGTTTCGTCCCAATGCAGGCCCAGCCCGGTTTCCCGCTCTGATCCCCCGTTAAATTTAAACCTGTCCTCCGCATTTAGGGGGGCATTGTAGCCCAGTGGGGCCAGTTCCAGCCCCCAAGGATCGTAGTGCGCCTCCTGCACCACCACGGCAGTGGGCACGTCGCCGCGCTCCACGGTGAGGTCGTCAAACCAAACGGGGACAATACTAGCGTTTTCCACCCAGACTTCCAAGCTCCCGTCAACTGGGGAGGTGAGGCCGATGGCCAATTCCTCCCAAGTGGTGGCGGCAGCGTGGCCCAGCGGCTGCTCGCGGCGGTAGCGCTCGGTGCCCTGCCCGTCCACCACCCGCACCACCAGTTTGGCGG
>JAYUVL010000002.1:0-2583 GCA_043754075.1 Cytophagales bacterium
CAATCTCACCCCCAGCACCCGCGAAGAATTTTCCTACGCCGTAGTGGTTGAACCAGAACCCGCTGTTTTTCAGGTCACTGATGACAACGATGTTATCACCCTGACCACTGGCCTGCTCACCGTTGAGCTTACCAAGTTCCCGCTGCGGGTGCGCTGCCTGACCCCCCACGGGGCCACGATCAACGAGGACGATCCAGCCTTTGGCACGGCGTGGATGGGCGACCAAGTGACTACCTACAAAAAACTCCAACCGGGCGAACGGTTCTTGGGCTTGGGCGAAAAAACGGGCAACCTCGACCGCCGGGGCGCGGCCTACGTGAACTGGAACACCGACTTTTTTGCCTATGGTCCCGATTCAGACCCGCTCTACGCTTCCTTTCCCTTTTACGTGGGGGTCGTGCCCCCGCACCCTACGGCCAACGGCGCGACCAATCAGCCCGGGCTGGCCTACGGCATTTTTATGGACAATTCGCACCGATCCTACTTCAATTTTGGGGCTTCCAACGACCGCTTTGCGTCGTTTGCCGCTGAAGATGGTGAAATGGATTATTATTTCTTCCACGGATCGGTCGCCGAGATCCTGGCCGACTACACTTGGCTCACCGGCCGGATGCCCCTGCCCCCGCGCTGGAGCCTTGGCTACCAGCAGTGCCGCTACAGTTACTACCCCGACAAAGAGGTGCTGAACTTGGCCCGTACTTTCCGCGAAAAACAAATCCCTGCCGATGTGATCCATTTGGACATCCACTACATGGATGCCTACAAGATATTTAGCTGGGATCAGCAACGTTTCGCCGAGCATCAGCAGTTGCTGGCCGAACTCAAGGCCATGGGCTTTGAAGTGGTGGTGATCTGCGATCCGGGCATCAAGGTGGAGCCCGGCTACGCAGCCTACGAAGAGGGCTTGGCCGAAGACATTTTTGTCAAATATCCCGACGGAACCAACCATACGGCCCAAGTATGGCCGGGCTGGTGCCATTTCCCCGATTTCACCAACCCCCGGGCCCGCGCTTGGTGGGCCGGGCAATTGCAAAGCTACCTCACCGACGGCATCCGCGGTTTCTGGAACGACATGAATGAGCCAGCCTCTTGGGGCCAGCGCAATCCCGATCTGGTGGAGCACGATTTTGAAGGGCAACGGGCCAGCCACCGCCAAGCCCACAACGTCTATGGCCTGCAAATGTGCCGCAGCACGTTTGAGGGGGCCAAACAAGCCTTGGCCCAAACAACACCCCACGGCGAACGGCCCTTTGTCCTCACGCGGGCAGCGTACAACGGCATCCAGCGCTACGCTGCCGTTTGGACCGGCGACAACACCTCCAGCGATGAGCACATGCTGGCGGGGGTGCGCTTGGTGAACAGCCTCGGCCTCACCGGCGTGGCCTTTGCCGGCTACGACGTGGGCGGTTTCGTCGGCGAGCCTTCCGTGGCCCTGTTTGCCCGGTGGATCAGCTTGGGAGCCTTCGCGCCCTTTTTCCGGGGGCATACCATGATCAACACCCGGGACCAAGAACCGTGGGCCTTTGGTGAAGAGGTAGAAGCCATTTCGCGCAACTACATCAGCTTGCGCTATCGCCTGCTGCCCTACATCTACGCCGCTTTTTATGAAGCCACCCAAAACGGACTGCCCGTGGCCCGCTCGCTGGCCATTGCCCACACGCATGATGCCAAAATTTATGATCCACAATACCAAAATGAATATCTTTTTGGCGAATATCTCTTGGTAGCTCCCGTGGTGAGCACCAAGGAGCTGGCGAAAATCTACCTGCCCGACGGTATCTGGTATAACCTGTACAACAACGAAATACAGCCCGGCGAGCAGGAACTAATCGTGGAATGCCCACTGGAGACCCTGCCCGTATTTGTCCGGGCGGGCGCGATCGTGCCCATGCAGTCGCTGGTGCAGCACACTGGCCAAGCCACCGACGGCACACTGCACCTCCACGTCTATTACTTGGCATCCTTGCCCGGCTTTGAAAACGAGCCTTTTTACTCCAAAACCTCTTTGGTGTATTATGAGGACGATGGCCACAGCTACGCCCACGAAACAGACCATTTTTATCGCCGGGTCATTACTTACAGCGATGCCGAGGGCCAAATCGTGCTGGGTGAAGTCGAGGGCCGCTATCCGTCGCAGTTCCCGACCATTAAATTGAGTTTGCACGGTTTTGATGAGATCCGGGAGCGGCTACTCGTCAATGGCCAAGCCGTGGCGGTGCACGAAGAGCGCCTGACCATGATCGAGCCCATTGCGAGCTTCGATCCGCTGGGCCGCGAGAACTTGGCGATCCAACAAATCAACAAAGTAGCCGTTTTTGCCAATGAAAGTGGCAAGCTGGTGGTGAGTTGGTAGAGTCAATAATCAATGCCCAGCATTCCCCCACGGCAAACTGGCAGCAAGACAAGCCCCCAGACTTTGCCGTGGGGGAATTAAGGATCGCGTTGGGCGATCCATTGGGGCCCGATCTGCCACTGCACTTATTCCCGGGTGGGGTAATTTCCTTTTTTGAGCAAATCACTCATTTCGGCCAATAGCGTGAGCTTGCCCCCGTAAGTATCCTGCAACAGCTCCGGGGTGAACAC
>JAYUVL010000003.1:0-3549 GCA_043754075.1 Cytophagales bacterium
ATTTCCTTTTCGCCGGGTTTTAGTTGGTACTTTTTGGAGCCCGGGGCAAACCGTTTGGCGTAGTCCTCGATGTCGGCCTTGTTGCCAAGCGCAAATTCCACATTCTTTCCTTTTACCAAATATTGGGGCAAACTTTCGGAAAGGTATTTCAAGGTATCGGCAAAATAAGTAAACACTAGCACCTTTCGGTCGTCGTTTTGATTAAGATGCTTGGCCAAAACCTGTATTTTATCGTCTTTTTTGATAAGTAAGGCGATCTGCGCTTTCAAAATGGCAACAATGGCAAGATCTTTTTCAATATCGGCTTTCATTTGGGACACATTGAACACGCCTTCGTCGGCCGTAATGGTGACAAACTCCTGTTCGGCTTCTTCAAAGGACGCAATGTCAAAATCAAGTTCATCTTCCTCCGCATTTTGTTCGTTGTAAGCATCAATCGCCTTGTTGAGGGCTGAAATATTTTTTACGGAAATAATTTTGTTAAATTTAACAAGTTTGGCCTGAAAGTCCTTTAATTTTTTTTCATAACTACCAATGGATTTATCAATTGAGAAAAGTGACGATTCCAAACGTTTCAAGAACACGGTCCTGAAAATGCCGTAGATGCCTATTTGTCGACTCAAATCACGATTTTCATCGGCATTTAATTCAAGTTCTCCTCGTTTACGGCCATAATAGGCATGGCGGTACATGTTATACCTGTAACACGGAAAGCCCAATCCCAGTAAAGCCGTGTAGATAATTTCCAGCGATGATTTGATCGGTTTTTGTCTTTCAGTGTAATGGGCAAACAGGTCAAGTGGATGGGCCAAATACTCCAATTCGGCCAAACTGGTAATCTCATAATTGAAGGCGGTGGTCAGTGGCGGGTATTTCTCGGCAAATTGTAGGAGCTGCAACTTGAATTGGTTGGGCACTTCATATTCTAAGTTATCAGGATAAGACTTGGGAAATTTTTGAAGTTTACCGTTGATTTCCAGCCCATGTGGGTATTCCTTCTCGATGCCCTGCCGCGTCCTCCTCACAATAAAACGGTTGAGCAAGGGAGTGAGCTGTTCTTTGATTTGTGTGTAATCAATAAAATTACTTTCCCGGATTTGCCTTCGCATATCGGTTTGCAACAGTTCCAAGCGTTCTTTGAGGGTAAAATACTTTTGCTGGTTGCGGTCGTAAAATTTGCCCAGTTTAAAAATATCCCCACCCGAACCCAACATGATTTGGTTGGTCAAATCGGCCAATTGGTTATTGATCGGCGTGGCCGTGAGCAGTAAGGTCTTGGTGTTTTCATTCTCTTGTCGCCATTTGATAAAGGTATCAAAACGCTGGCCACCCGATGCCCGCAAGTTATGGCTTTCATCAAATACGAATAATCCGACCGGGATGGATTGCAGATTTTCCCGCACATCTTTGATGCGCTCGGTGTCTTGCAAACTATAAATTTCGGGAATGTGTGTCGTCCTAAAATCGTCAAATGCTTTTCGCCATTGTTGGACAAGGCCCGCAGGGGCAATCACGACAACTCTTTGGTTCAAATAATGCCGATAATACTCAATTACTTTGATGGCAGTATATGTTTTGCCCAGACCGACTGAATCAGAAAGCATGGCCACCCCTTGGCGTTCCAATTTTTTGATTAAGCTATTGGCATTTTGGACTTGAAACGTCAACATTTGGGGTTTGCCCGATGCTGGATCGTCTGGGTCGACCTTGTTTTCCTGTTCATCCAGGAGGTCTTGCCCGTAGATCCGGTAGAGCGCATGGACATACATTTCATAGGGACTGAAACATAAATTTCCGTGCTTGCTGAGTTGGAGAATCTCTTCTTTAAAAATATGTGACCAATCTTCACTTTCGTTCCAGCGTTCTTCAAACCATGTCCTGTGCGAGGGGTGTTGGGTCAGGTTTCTGCGAATAAAATTTACGGTTGCGTTATTATCCTCCAACTGGTTGAGCTCCAAATTGCCCATGAGCCCTTGGCGAGTAAAATTGGAACTCCCAATAATACCTACAGCATTTTCGGTGCTGCTGCCAAAAATGTAGCACTTGGCATGGAGAAAGTTTTTCCGATATACTTTGATTTGGATCTTTCCCGTATTGGTTGAGTTGAGGTGGGTGCTCAACAAGTCAACTACTTGTTGGAACTCCTTTTTGAGCTCTAAGTCTTCTAAATCTTTCTTCAAATAATTTTCGGGAAACCCAGGATCCTGTCGCGTTGGATTTTTGACCTGATAGGCCCTTACAGAGGGTTCTTCTCCAAGAATAAGCCGCAATGTGGTGTTTTCCCGGGCCAAAAAAGACGCTAGTTCATCATAAATCACCACCATTCCGGGCAGATCCCAATACCCGGAAGCAATCGAGATTTCCGAATAGGCTTGATCCATGATCAGCGTTTTCAGGGCCAGACCCAGTTGGTAATCGGCAGAGGAGTTATCAATTAGTTTCGTTCCGGATCTCATTGCGCACTATTTTTTGGACGCAAGGTATCGCAATAATCTCACTTTTGGGACGGTTTACTGACGCCGCCAGCCGTTTTTTTGCCACCCCTGTCGATCGAGTACCAACTGTTGCTGATCCAGCTACTGTATTCCCCGTCGGTCTCGATTTGGCAGTCATTGCTCACTTTGGCTAGGCCGTCGGCAAACGGGTAAGCGCAGGCAAATTGTGGCGCAATCACGATTTCCCCACTCAATGCATCGGCATAGCCAATCTTGTCGGCTCGCTGGATCCGGAACAGCCCTTCGGCCACCTGGTCCGGGCCATTGTCAAACTGAAAAACGTGATATTTCACCTGCCCTTGCCGGTCGATGGCCACCAGTCCACTATCGGGATGCGCCACAATAGCATACGTTCTGAATGTATCGGTGAAGCACATTTGGTATTTGCCAGCCGGCACTTGGACCGTACCGGCTGCATCTTTGTAACCCAACTGCTCACTCACCGAATCGGTGAAGGCCAGCCAATAGCCATCTGGAGCGGTGCTTTGCCCGGCCGCGGCCTGATCATTGGTCGTGTTGGAGGCTCCACAACCAGCCAGGAGCAGGAGCGTGAAGCAAAGAGGCAAGCAATGGAGAGTAGATTTCATCGTGCGGGGATGTTAAGACGATCAAAGCTACACCATCTTTTCCTCAATTGGCCCTATTCGATTCTGGGCCGGGCGAGTAGGCAATCAAAATGCCAATGATCAATCATCCGCCCGGTTTATTCCCCAACCCAACTATCCGAATCCGGGGCAACAGCGGGGCCCACATTTTTGGGAACGGCCCAGTTGATAATTTGCGCTGAAATGATCAACTGGGCCGTTTTCGGTCTCCCCTAGCCAATGTCATTGGGAGACATGCTGAGCCCTCGTCCGCTCGGTTTGGGGAGGATGCTCACTCCACCACCAGTTTTTTGACCACGCTGCCACGCTCGGTGCCAACCTCGAGCAGGTACAGGCCAGGGGCCAAGGTGGAAATGTCAATTTGGAGCAGGGTGCCCGCCATGTGCTCGGCCCGGATGAGTTGGCCCACGGCATTGAAGATGCCATAGCGGGTGGCCTCCACGCGGAAG
>JAYUVL010000004.1:0-34371 GCA_043754075.1 Cytophagales bacterium
AAATTTTTTTGCGTATCCGAGCAATGTGTCGTATTTGATTTTGTCTTTTGAAGTGTAGATTGCTCTTGCCACTTCAACAATGCCACCTGCGTAATCAGGTTTGAACAAACAGTCAATAAAAGTTTTCTCTAAGTCGGAGCAAAGCACCTTGTTATAGCTGTCAATCCAAATTTTCTTTTCACCAAAAAAGTGTTTCTCGTTGTGATAGATAAATTGAAAAGGAACGTCTTTAATTTTTATTTCCGATGGTCGTATTTGTTTTGATACAACGATTTGTTCTTTTAATGATGGTTGTGTAATGAGGTTATGTATCTGTAAAGCGGAATAGTAGCCTATGTAATGTTTGGCATTATTCACTAAATGTTCTGCTATCAAATGCCAATCGGGCATAAAGGTTTCGGCGTTTTCCTCGTATGGAATGATGTAATAAATTCCGTCCTTCAATCTCATCAGAAGGCCACGCCTTGTCATATCGCTGAGCAATTCCCTAAGAGTGCCTTCCTTCGAGTTAGGCATGGCCTTCACCGCTTCGCCATAGTCAAAGCAAGTTTTATGCTGTCCATTGAAATAGGACAGCAGTTCGCCTGATCGGGTCGACACATATTTACTTTTCATAATACTTATATCAGGTTTATCCTGACTACAATGATACGAAAAATAATTGAATGCTTTGCATATTGGGTGTCCAAAAAATCATGTTTCATCATCTTCCTATCAGGATAAACCTGATTATAAGGATACAAAACCTCATTTTGGTAGTGCGCTGGTCCAGAACAGATTCTTTTTTGTCTTACCGAGCTATCGCCGTGCTTCGGGCAAACTCCCGTGCCCAAGCACGGTGGGTGAGGGCGCATCACATCGGTGCGGAATATCGCCGCCCAACCGACATGGGCAAGGCCAAGCCCTGCTGGGCCACTCCCGGATTTTCAAAAACCAATCCCCTCGGCAAACTGGCGCGCCCGGTATTATCAAGGGCCCAAGTCGCTTTGGGGCGGGGACAAACGCGGTCAGTTGTTGGCGCTTCGCCGGACAATCGTTTCGTTGACCGACTGGGTGGGGGGATGGGGCCCGGCACTGCGTGGGTGCGCCGAAAATGCTGGCTGGACTTCTGCCTGTTTTTTGAGCAAGAAGCTCGCCCCGATGGCCACCAACAGGGCAGCGACAAGCCCCAAGTTGGTGTCGATTCCCTGGGCCAAATAGGCAGCAACCATAAACACCAGGTTGCTGCCGCACAGGATCAGGGTGGCCTGGTAATGGGGCAGCCGAAGGGCCAGCAACAAATGGTGCAAGTGGTTCTTGTCGGCACTGAATGGCGAGCGGCCGGATGCAATCCGTATCACAAACACCCGGAGCGTATCGAACAGGGGAAGGGCCAGCGCACTGCACGTGAACAGCACCGGACTGGCCATTTTAAAGGCATGACCCACCGGCAAGCCGGCATTGCTGCGCAAAAACTGGAGGGTGATCACCGCCGCCAGAAAGCCGATCATCAAGGAGCCGGTATCGCCCATGAATATCTGTTTGCGAAAATTGAAATACAAAAAAGCAGCGGATGCCCCCACGAGGCCAACACACAATAAGCTCGTGTTTGGATCGCCGGCCAAGAAAAACCAAGCACCGTAGCCCCCGAAGAAGACAATGGCCAATGTGCCGGCCAGCCCATCGATCCCATCAATGAGGTTGACCGCGTTGGTGATGACAACGATGGTAAAAATAGCCAGTAAATACCCCAGCCAAACGGGGATATCGGTTACCCCAAAAAGGCCGTCGAGCGATACAATGTGCAAATCGGCCAAATAGATGACGGCCAACGAGGCCAGTACTTCGGGAACCAGCTTGTATCGGTGGCTGATGGGTTGGTAATCGTCCCAACTCCCAACGAGTGTGATCACCGTGGCCGCCGCCAAGATGGACCAATGAATGGGATGGCCGGCTACTGCGCCCATTACCAAGGTGGCTATACTGGTGCCCAAATAAATGGCGGCTCCCCCAAACCGGGGGGTTTTTTGGGTGTGGACTTTTCGTTCATCGAACTGATCAAAAATTCCGTGCTTGTGTGCCAATCGGATGATGGCTGGCGTTAAGCCAAGGGCGATTGAGAAAGCGATCAATAGGCAGAGTAAGATTGCAAACATTAAATGTGAGAGTCAGTTGTAAGATACTAAGGTAAATAATGAACGATTAGCAGATGACTTTGTCGACGCAACCTAGTCAACGTAACTATTTTAAACGTACAAAAGTATAATAATTTTGCGAATCAACAAGGTTTTTATAAACAATGAAAGTGCGCCAAGCCCCAAAACAATGGTTCTTTTCCCGCTCGTAATGGAAAAAGGGCCACCGTATTTGTTACCCAAGTATTTTTTGCCAATCGACTCTGTCATACACCGCCCGGATGCCGGCTTCCAAACCCGTTTTGGCTTGCCAGCCCAGGCCGGTTAGCTTGCCCACATCCATGAGCTTGCGGGGGGTGCCGTCGGGCTTGCTGGTATTAAAATGCAAATCCCCCTCAAAACCAACCACCTGCTTGACCAACAAGGCCAGTTCCCTGATGGTGACATCTTCCCCGGTGCCCATGTTGACAAATTGCAGATCGCTGTAATGGTTCATCAAAAAGACGCAGGCATCGGCCAGATCGTCCACGTGCATCAGTTCGCGGCGCGGGGTGCCCGTTCCCCAGATCTCGACCGAGGGCAATTGATGAACCTTGGCCTCGTGAAACTTTCGGATCAGCGCGGGCAGCACGTGCGAATTTTGGAGATCATAGTTGTCATTGGGCCCATAGAGATTGGTGGGCATGGCCGAAATAAAATCGCAGCCGTATTGGAGGCGGTAGGATTCGCACATTTTGATCCCCGCTATTTTGGCAATGGCGTAAGGTTCATTGGTGTATTCCAGTTCGCCAGTGAGCAGATAGTCCTCGCGCAACGGCTGGGGGGCCAGTTTGGGGTAAATGCAGGAAGAGCCCAAGAACAGCAGTTTGGTGACCCCGGCCACATAGGCTTGGTGGATCACATTGGCCTCGATCATCAGGTTGCGGTAGATAAAATCCGCCCGGTACGTATTGTTGGCCTGAATGCCGCCTACTTTGGCAGCGGCCAAAAAAACATAGTCAGGCTTTTCCGTCCCAAAAAATTCCTCCACTGCGGCTTGATTGGTCAAGTCCAATTCGTGCGAAGTCCGCAAAATTAAGTGGGGGTGGCCGTCAGCCTGCAAGCGGCGCACTATGGCCGAACCTACCATGCCCCGGTGGCCGGCAACATAGATTTTAGCGTCTTTTTCCATTACTCCCTTTAAAACAAGCCGTGGCTTGTGGTTTTATCGACCTACTTTTGACCTAAATCAAGACAGAATGGGCCAATCAAGCCCGATTAGGGGCAAAGGTAAACATAAAATTATCCAAATTACCCATTTGGCCGGCCCAGGCTGGGTTAGACCGAAGGCAGGGCGCGTGGACTTATCCTGTGGTAGTGTAATAGGGGGGCGCGGGCAAGAAGGGGCGCAGCCCGGCCCTCTATTTGGTCGATTGCGGCAAACGATTGGCATAGTTGCCCCCAAATGTTTATCTTCGCCAAGAAAAAAATTCTTACCAGCATGAACATCAACGGGCCAGCAGCCAAAAACAATACTTTCGATGCCATTGTCATCGGATCGGGCATCAGCGGGGGCTGGGCTGCCAAAGAATTTTGCGAAAAAGGGCTCAAGACCCTCGTGCTGGAGCGCGGGCGCATGGTCAAGCATGTGCAAGATTACCCCACCGCCACCAAGAAGCCTTGGGAGTTTACCCACCGCGGCCGCTTGCCCGATGCCGTGGAGAAAGCCAACCCGATCATGAACCGCTGCTATGCCGTGGAAGAGGCCACCCAGCAGTTTTTTGTCAAGGACAACGAGCACCCCTACGTGCAGGAAAAGCCCTATGACTGGATCCGGGGCTACCAAGTGGGCGGCAAATCGCTCATTTGGGCCCGCCAGACCCAGCGCTGGAGCAAATATGAGTTTGAAGCCCCCGCCCGCGATGGCTTCGCCGTGGACTGGCCCATCCGCTACCAGGACTTGGCCCCGTGGTACAGCCACGTGGAAACGTTCGCCGGGATTTCGGGCAACCGCGACGGCTTGGAAAACCTGCCCGATGGCGAATTCCTGCCCCCTTTTGAATTGAACTGCGTGGAGAAGCACATCCAGCAGAAAGTGGCCGAAAACTACCGCGATCGCCAAGTGATCATTGGCCGGTGCGCTCACTTGACCAAGCCCCAGCCCATTCATTATCAGCAGGGCCGCGTGCAGTGCCAGGCCCGCCACCTTTGCTACCGGGGATGCCAATACGGCGCTTATTTCAGTTCCAACTCCTCTACCCTGCCCTGGGCCGAAAAAACCGGCAACCTGACCATCCGCCCCGACTCGGTGGTTCACTCCATTATTTATGACGAGGCCAAGGGCAAGGCCACTGGGGTGCGCGTGGTTGATGCCCAAACCAAAGCCGTGACCGAGTATTATGCCCGCGTGGTGTTCGTGAACGCGGCCTGCCTCAATTCCAACCTGATCCTGCTCAACTCCACTTCGGGCCGGTTCCCCAACGGGCTGGGCAATGACAACGGGCTGCTGGGCCGCTATGTGGCGTTCCACAACTACCGGGGCAGCCTCAGTGCAGCCTACGATGGGTTCGCCGACGGCTACTATTTTGGCCGCCGCCCCACCACGGCCTTCATGCCCTCTTTCCGCAATGTGTACAAACAAGAAACCGACTTTTTGCGGGGCTACATGGTCGCTTTCAGCGCGGGCCGCGGTGGCTGGGATCGGGGCAATTACCAGCCCGGGTTTGGGAAAGATTTCAAAGAGGGCCTTACCACCCCCGGCGACTGGGGCATTTACATGATGATGCAGGGCGAGACTGTGCCCAAGTACGACAACCACGTGCGCCTTAGTACCGACCAAAAAGATGCTTGGGGCGTTCCGCTGTTGGTCACGTCCATCGGCTACGACGACAACGACGAGAAGGTGTTCAAGGACTTCATCGCCCAAGGCTCCGAAATGCTGGAAAAAGCGGGGTGCAAGAACATCCGGCCCAATGACAGCAAACAGGCCCCCGGGCTGGACATCCACGAAATGGGCGGGGTGCGCATGGGCCGCGATCCCAAAACCTCCCTGCTCAACGAGTGGAACCAGCTCCACACCTGCCGCAATGTGTTCGTGACCGACGGCGCCTGCATGACCTCGGTGGGCAACCAAAACCCCTCGCTCACGTTCATGGCCCTGACCGCCCGGGCGGCCAACCACGCGGTGGAGGAGATGAAGAAGGGGAATTTGTAGTTCATCTGTGTGCGTACTTGCGCACAGGGGGATCCCGTGCCACGGCCAACCAAGCCAAACAACGTGGGGGCTCGCGAGCAGTGGCCGAGCCCGCTAGCCCCCACGCTGTTCTGGCCCAAGCCACGGAGGGCGGCCACCTTGGTTTGCGATTTAGGCAGGTCACCCACCACCAAAAAACGGATGGATCCGACTACTTCTGGCCGATGGTCAAAAAACCATGTTTTGTCAACGCAAAAATGGTTAACCTGAGTTTTTCAACTATGTTGAGCCCGGTTTCAGGCTTTCAAAATCATGCCCTGCCACTCACCCAAAACCACCCACCGATGGATCTCAAACCCAACCAATGGCCCCTGCCCGCGAGCATGAGCATAGAAGAAAACCCTGATTCTCTGGTGATTACCTATAAATGGAACAAATTAATTGGCTACTTAATGCTGGTTTTTTGCGCAATCTGGAGCCTGGGCCTTTACTTTGGCGTCTTCAGCGATCTACCGCTGGCTGAGTGGGCCAGCTGGCCGCTAGTATTCATCCTTCCCTTTCTTGCCGTTAGTGTGTTCCTGCTTTACTCCGGCGTTGCCTATGTGCTCAACACTACCACAATCACCCTCGATTTTGAGGAACTGGCCATCACCCACGCCCCCATCCCTTGGGTAAACAACCGGGCCCTGTTCCGGGGGGACATCGCACAAGTGTACGTCAAACGGCACGTTTCAAAAAGCAAAAATGGCACCTCCTACTCCTATACGGTCAATGCTTTCCTGCTAGACCAGACAGACATCAAGCTGGTCACCGTTCTCACCACCGTGGAGGAGGCCAAGTTTGCGGAGCAAAAAATCGAACAATTCCTCAAGATCAAGAACCAAAAAATGCCGGACGAGTACCGTGGCGGCCCGTCCCCAGCGCGGTAATTGCCAAATCCAACATTTTTGTTTTTGCCCAAAACCACCCAGTTATGGATCGCAAACCCTTCCAGCTGCCCCTGCCCAACAGAATGAGCGTAGAAGAAAACCCCGATTTGCTGGTGATCACCTATAAATGGAACCAATGGCTTGGCTACGTAATGGTGATTTTTAGCGCAATCTGGAGCCTGGGCCTTTACTTTATCGAATTTGAGGATTTAAAATCCCTTGAGGTTTGGTGGAGGTTCTTGTTAGCTTCTCCCTTTCTTGGATTTGGTTTTACTCTACGTCGGCCTTGCCTCTGTGTTCAACACCACGACCATTACCGTAGATTTTGAGAAGCTGACCATCAATCACGCCCCCATCCCGTGGGCCAACCACCGATCCGTGTACCGCATCGGTGACGCGGACCAGTTGGTTGGTGCCAGTTCTCAGTCCTTGCCAAGACAATCGGTGACTGGGGAAAAAGGATTGGAGGGCAATAAAAAGGTCACAGAAGAACGTTTTGTCATGTCCCTAGCCATTGCGACGGCCAATGTGGGTGAACGGACTCGGCCAATGATGCCGCTGACAGCGATCCATCCCAACTGCAACAAAAATAATGCGTGGCAACGCCCATGCCCATTGGTGGTTTACGTTGACAAAAGTCCCACTTTTTTCGGTTATTTGTGCCCACCAATCCATTGAAAATGCCCCAGCCGCTCCCCGAAATTTCATTGGTCATTCCGCTCTACAACGAAAGCCAAATGTTTTCCCCGCTAATCGAGCGCCTAAATTTGGTCATGGCGCAATCGGCCAAACGGATCGAGGTGGTACTGGTGAACGACGGCAGCCGGGACAACACCGCCCAGCTCATGGCTGCCCTGGCCCTGAGCGATGCCCGCTACCACTGCGTCTTCTTGTCGCGCAACCACGGCCACCAGTTGGCCCTGACCGCCGGGCTGGCCTCGGCCCGGGGCACGGAGGCCATCATGGTGCTGGATGGCGACTTGCAAGATCCCCCCGAACTGCTCCCTGATTTTTACGCCAAACTGGAGGAAGGTTATGATGTGGTGTACGCGGTGCGGCAAAAACGGAAAGAAGGGTGGCCCAAAAAGCTGGGTTATTACTTGTTTTATCGGATCCTCAAGTCGATTTCCTACATCGATATTCCCCTGGACAGTGGCGACTTTTGCCTGATGAGCCGCCGGGTGGTGGACATCCTCAACCAAATGCCCGAAGAGAGCCGCTACATCCGGGGGATGCGCACTTGGATCGGGTTCAAGCAGACCGGGCTGGCCTATGAGCGTGCCAAACGGCAGGCCGGTGAACCCAAATACTCGTTAAAAATGCTGATCAAACTGGCCTACAACGGGATATTCAACTTTAGTGAAGTGCCCATCAAACTGATCACGGGCTTGGGTTGGCTCATCATCTTGCTTGCATTTATTCTCATTGTTTATACCTTGATTGTAAAATATTTCTTTGATACCGTGCCCGAGGGCTACACCACTCTGCTCATTGTGGTCTCGCTGTTCAGTGGGGTGCAACTCATTTCCCTTGGCGTGATCGGTGAGTATGTGCTGCGCATTTTTTTCCAAGCCAAGCAGCGGCCCTTTTTTATAGTTGACAAAACGATAGTAGATGGGGAAGTGATAAGCACCCGTGATCTCCCCGCCTAGGCGTGTTGTAGCACGGCCGTACACATTTTGTTCAATTTTGAACATTTTCATAAACCTATTCATCTTTTTTATGTTCTTAATCATTTGAAAATCAAATAATTAAGAACATTGGCACAAGATTGGTCAATAGATGGATGTTGCCGCAATCAAACGGCACTTTTCCTAAAACACCATTTTGCCATGAAAACTATTTCTCTCAAGATATCCGCCCTTTTCCTGTTGATAATTGCCTCTTTCAACACCGTCCAAGCCAAGAAGGTGGACCCAAGCGAATCACCACAAGTATTGGCCGCCGATAAGTTTGCCTACAGTCTCTATGCCATTAATCAAACCAACAAGTTTCGCTTGTCTTTTGTCAACGAACTGGGCAGCCGGGTGAGCGTAAAAGTATTTGATCAAGCCGGTAAACTGGTTTATACCGACAATATCAAGAACGCCACCGAGCTGAAGCGCAACTATGATCTGGGCCAACTGGGCCAAGGTGTTTATACGGTTGAGATCAACAACGGCGAGTTCAAGACCTCTGACCGTGTGGCAGTGGGCGGGGCCAAGCTGTCGGCTGTTGCGTTCAACGCTTATATTTCTCCCAACCTGACCGAGGGTGCATTCAAAGTGGCCTACCAAGGGGGCGCCGAAGGGGTGTACATTACAGTAAAGGACAGCAAAGGCACCATCTTGTACAGCGAGCGCAACGAGAGCGACAACTTTGCCCGCCGCTATAACTTGTCTAGCCTGCAGTCTGGCAGCTACACCGTGAACGTGGAGAGTGGTGACAAGAGTGTGGAACAGACGTATGTAATCAAGTAACTTTTTCGTAACACGGGCAGGCCAAGGGGCACCCCTGGGCAACACAGTCCCATTCATCGTCAAATAAAGTAACAAATAGGATAATTGGTTTTGAAGTTTGTCAATAAACAAAAGCCCGTGGCCCCAAGTCACGGGCTTTTTGTCGCTAGCCACGGGCGACATCCCTGACCGGCTATCCCCACCGAAACGGGCTGCCAAAGCGAGGAACGGCCGATTGGCCTACCCGCCAAAACAAGGTTTCCTAACCACTCATTTGAGTAGGCTCGTATTTTGGTGTCCCCCAAAAATTTAGGAATCGATTGATCAGTACTTTTTCCAAAAAAGCAGATCTCAACCATCTTTAAAGGCCTTAGATCTCAATCTTTTCGCTAAAAAAAATCAAGAACTAAGGCTCATTTCCCCAATCATTGCCAACTTGGCCCAACCAAACTAAGATTGTGATGAACCGTCGTCAATTTATCTATGCGGGCGGAACCGCCGCCCTGAGTGTATCTGCGTTGGGGGCCACCATCGAGGCCGCTCCCATTGCCCACCCCACTAGTGCCAAGGGTTTAAAGGTAGTGGTGATCGGAGCGGGGTTGGCCGGACTGTCGGCTGCCCTGCGCCTTCAGTCGCGCGGGGCCGAGGTGACGATGCTGGAAGCCCGCGCCCGCCTGGGGGGGCGGGTGTTCACGTTCCAGCCGGCCGGGCAGTCGCTCACCACCGAGCTGGGGGCCGAGTGGGTGGGCAAATCGCACACCCGGCTGATTGCGTTGTGCAAGGAATTTGACCTGCCACTGGAGGATCACGCCTATCAAACCCATTTGCTGCTCAGCGGCAAGTTCCAGCGCCAGGGTGAGTGGAACTACGACGCCGCTTGGCAAGCCCGCTTCCAAACACTGATGGAGGCTTATTCGGCGATGGGCGAGCGGCAAAAAGCAGCCCAGTATGACCGCACCGACTGGTGGCGCTACTTGCGCAACGCGGGCATTTCGGAGCAGGATCTGGAAATCCGGGACTTGCTGGACAGCACCGACTTTGGCGAATCGACCCGCCAAGTCTCCGCCCTGACGGCCCTGTCGGAATACGCCGAGTCGAGTGCCAACAACGAAATGGACTACCACATCGGGGGGGGCAACAGCCGGTTGATCGAGGCCATGGCCGACCGGATTGGCCGGGCCAACATCCGCCAGCAGCACCCCGTGGCCAAAGTGGGGCAAACGGGCGGCAAGGTGACGGTACATTGCCAGAACGGTTGGCAGGTGGAGTGCGACAAAGTAATTTGTGCCATCCCCACTTTTTCGGTCCTCCAGATCGACTGGCAACCGGCCCTGAAACCAGCGCAATCGGAAGCCCTCAACCGCCTCCAATACGGCCGGATCATCAAAACCACCGTACGGTTCAAAGAGCGTTTTTGGGCCGAGGAGCGTTTTGCGGTGGCCACCGACGAAGCTCCCCACTTTATTTTTCACAACACCCAGGGCCAAGATGGGCCGTCGGGGATGCTCACTTCCTACGCCGTGGGCGACCGGGCCTATTTGATGGCCAAGAAAAACCCGGCCCAGAAAATTCAGGCCGTGGTGGAGAGTTTGCGCCCCGCTTTCGGGGACGTGAGCCAGTTGGCCCTGGATACGGTGGCTTATTACTGGGGCAACGATCCCTATTCCCACGGGGCTTATGCGATCTACGACGTGGGCGAATGGTCCTCCATTAGGGAAATGATTGGCCAAAAGCACCGCAATGTGCTGTTCGCTGGTGAACACTTGGCCGACTGGCAGGGCTTTATGGAAGGGGCCATTGAAACCGGGGAAGCGGCTGCCGAGGCATTGGGCTAGTCGCGTGGAAGCCAAAATTGGCCCCAGTTATAGGTTGGGGATAAGTTCGCGGCCAAAATTGATCAATGTTCATCCACTGTTGTTATTTTATTAACATTGACTGGTCCATTTACTAAGATAAATTTTACTCTTTTTTGGGGTGAGTTGTAGCAAGCCCGCACACTTGTTGTTCAGTTCCGTACAGGTTTAAGCCTTTTTCTTTTTGCTTTTATTCTATAAATAGTTGATTTTCAATGTATTATAAAAGTTGGCACGTCGTTGGAACAATACTTTTCGTCGCTTTAACCCAACGACATTTATTCAAAACATCTTTAATCATGAAAACTCTCTCTTCTAAAATATTCGCAATCATTCTTTTCGCTGTCGCTTCCATCAACACTGCAAGTGCCAAAGATATTGACCCCAAAGAAGTGGGCAGCGTGGTGGCCGCCGACAAGTTTGCTTACAGCCTCTATTCTATCAACGAAACCACCAAATTCCGCTTGGCTTTTGTCAACGAGCAAGGCAGCAACGTGAGTGTGAAGGTGTACAGCGAAGCAGGCAAAATGGTTTATGTGGACAACATCAAGGGCCATACCGAACTGAAGCGCAACTACGATTTGAGCGAACTGGGCCGGGGCATCTACACCGTGGAAATCAGCAATGGTGAGTTTGTCACTTCTAACCGCATTGCCGTGGGTGGAGCCCAACTGAACGCTACTCCTTTTAGTGCCTACATCTCTCCTTCGCTGATAGACGGTGCTTTCAAAGTAGCTTACCAAGGTGGTGCCGAAGGCGTATATGTGACGGTAAAAGATGCTAACGATACTCTGTTGTACAGCGAGCGCAACGAAAACGACAACTTCGCCCGCAAATACAACATCAGTTCATTGAAGGCTGGTTCTTACACTGTCACTGTGGACAATGGCAGCAAAACGTTGGAACAAACCTACGTAGTGAAGTAAGTTTCTTGGGCCTATGGGCCTGATAGTCAAATAACATCATTGGTTTTACAGTGTGTAATCAATTCAAAAAAAACCTGGCCCAAGGCCGGGTTTTTTTTGTGCAAAGCAAGGGCGGTTTGGCTAGCTGCCGGCCAAATGTCAAACCCAACCGGCCCCTAAAACTGGTAACCCAAATGGATCGCGCAGGCAGCATTTTTCAATACTGTGGCGTGGGTATTTCCGAACAGGCCGGGAATGCGCAGGGCCATGTTTTGGGTGCCGGGGTTGATTTCACCCTCGATAAAAAGACACTTTTTCCCGAGGGTGATTTTTTTGCCAAGACCGACAAAAAATGATAATTCGTTTTTTTTGTAAGCCTTATAGACGTATTGGTACTCTTGATGAACATCAAAAGATATAAGTCGGTCACACCTCCCACCCACAAATACATAAATTGGCTTGAGGTAAAACCGCTGGGCGAGGTCGAGGCTAAAGCAGTGAAACACATTGTTGCTCCGATCGGGCAATGCCTGGCCCACTTTGCCAAAACGGAACACCGAATCGGTACGAAACCCTTTTTGACGGTAGCCCAATCCGATCACCAGACTGGTCAATTGGTTGTTTTTTAGGGGGAAAAACTCAATAAATGTATTGATCGCTAGTCCGATCCGGGGCCTGAACTTGCCTGTGGCGTAAGTGGCTCCAATCGCGACAATCCAATCTCCAGGGATATTAGGTACAATTGATGGAGCTCTGACCACATTCTCGGCCAATACCCAATCGGTGTAGCGTTGGTTGCTTTGCAAGATACTACCGCGCAAGCCAAAATAGAACCGCGATTGTGCTTGGGTTTGTAATGCAATGGCCAAACCCAAATGGAGCAATAGAAGTAGTTTTAGCATTTTTTGTGGGCTAGATATTGGTTTTGGCAGTGAGTGGGGTAATTGCTTTGCGGCCAAAGCAATACGCCACGTTGATCCCAGCCACAAAATTGCTGAGATGGGTATTATAAAATCCAATGGTGTAATTTTTTCGCGCAATCATGTTTTGTAGGCCAGGGTTCACCTCCAACTCAATGAAAAATTTCGCTTTGCCCAAGTTCACAAAGTGGCCCGCTCCAATCAAAGGCGACACTTCATCGCGATGGTAATAGGTGAAAAGTTCGGTCAAGGCTGGGATAAGGCGGCTATTGACCAAGCGGTCGTAGCGAACCCCCAAAAACAGGTAATAAGACTTGAAATAGAACCTTTCGGCCAAATCAAAGCTGATGTGATCAAGGCGGTTATTGGTTCTTCCGGGCACTTGGCCCACTACTCCGGGTGGTAATTGAGAATTATTGATAAACCCTTTTTGTCGGTAGCTTGCCCCGAACACCAAGCTGAACCGACGATCTGTCGCACTGGGGAACACTTCAATGAAAACTCCCAGGCCCAAACCCAACCGGTAATTTTGATTTCCATCGGCTGCTGTATATCCGATAGCAACCGGGATCCCATTGACTTGACGAATATCCTCGGCAAACACGAGTTGCTTGTAACATTGGTTGGACATGAGTAAAGTGCCTCGGATACTCAACCGAACCTGTGGTTGGGCAAGAGCGTATATTGATAAAAACAGCAAAGGCAAAATTGAGCAAATGGGTTTTTTCACAGCAAGAAGATTTGGCAAAAAGGCAGTGGGCAGGTATTTTGCCCACTGTCAGATAATTTAATAAACTGCATAAGTAAGGAATAATGTGCCGGCATCACCTGTTCCTATATGCGAACCTGTCACCACCGATCCTTGGGGAATAGCGTTCACGCCACCTGAATAATTACTCAAAAAATTGACATTCAAGGTATGAAATGGGAGACTTGGTTGGGCTGAGTATGGATTGAAATTCCCTACTCCAGGCGGATTGGATGTATAGGTTACTTGGCCACTTAGAGATAATAGGTAATTGCTGTTGTACCAGAAACCTAAGAATCCTCTTTTTAAATTCCGCAAAGTCATAAAGTGACTGTATTGCGTAAAAGGCACGTAATAGGGTTCTATACCAGAATAGTAGGTAATATCAACAAAGTCTTCATACAAAAGCGTTTTGTATGCCGCCGGTGAGCCCCAAGAAACTTCATTCATGCGGGTCCACTGTTCGGTACGACCACTGCTGTTGGTTATTTTGGGATTCATCCGATTGTTTACTTTGTACACATAGATGCTTATTGCTGAATTGGATTGAGTTGTTTTGCCAAGCAATTCAATCTTGCTCGCATCGCCATCTGTAATTACTTTTACTTGGTTCTCGCCGTGTTGAAATATATTCTTTCCAATTTGGACAATACCATCTCTATTCACAACATCAGCAAGGGCTATGTCGTATATTTTCAATCCCATTCCTTCCTCTCGATCCAAAGTGAAAAGGTCTCGGTTTTGATATACTTCGTCACTTATACAGTTATGTTCCTTCAAGCGCTCAATTTGAAACTCGGTAATGTTAGCCCCCTTTTCTCTCTCGATCATTTCTGCGGCGATTGCATCTTCGTAGATATTTCGCAATGAGTTGAAACCAACTTTTTGGCTCCAAGTCCTAACTGCCGTATATTCTTGATTGTTAAGGGCATTATAAACATTTACAAAAGACAAGGAATCTTGAAAGACTAAATACTGGGTTCCCTTTTCATTTCTGCCTGATTTGAGAAAAGAATACTCCTTTACTGCAAAACCGGTGGAGGGTATATCTCCTTTGATTTTAATTGTATTGACTTTTTGTATTTGAAGCGAGCGATCAAGGTCAGATTTGCAAGACCATAAACAGCAACACAGGCTTAAAAACAGAGTTAAATGCTGAGCTATTTTTTTCATGATTACTGGGATTGGGGGTTGAAAATGAAATATCCCAATGCTGCGCAGCCTTTGGTTAACGACAAAACAAATTTGTTCCACTGCCAAAAGCTGTCAGTCCACGTTAAATAATTGTTAAGTTTTTGCAGGGGAGTGGGAACAGGCACCCACGGCAGATCTCACGGCTGGCGGTAATGGTAGCAGTTATCGATAAAGTAAAACACGAGGGGGACGCCCAGTTCCCGGATTTGGGCCAAGCAGCGGTAAACACTGCGTTCGGACTGGTCAACTAGTTGGGCGGCATTGCCCCGTCGGCCTTGGAGGATCAGGGCATGCACCACCAACAGCCGTTCACAAGCCGCAAGTTGGATCATCGGTCAAGAACGGAAGATTTTTCATGTAAGTTAAACTCTATTTCATCGGTTCAGATTGACAAATGTAAGGACTCTCTGGCGGAAAACCGACCGGGCAAAAGGCGGGTTGGGAGAATGATCGAGGGGTTCGGGGTTCCCGATCAAATAAGCGCCTCGCTCTGATCAAGGTAACGTTGATTTGACCATGCTCGGCCAATGACAAGCGCGGGTGATTGCCCCCGATGCTTGTCGGTTCCCAATGGCAACCTTACCGACCTATCCTTTGTACTGATAATGAAACTAGTTTTGGTAGGTTTGGCCATTGGCTCTGTTTTGTCAGCCATTTTGCCCAGTTTTGGGTGGAGGAGCAGTGGGATTTTGGTACTTTCTATCCGCTTGCACTCAGATTGTGATAGCGATCCTCAATCGTGTTTTGGCTCGGTCGATGACAACCCGGAATGAGTGGTTCTCGTTGATGGATCTCGATTTTCAGCGCATGGAAACCGCCTGGTTTTTCATCCATAAAAAGTATATTTCCATTTGGGAGGATAGCGTTCACCGATCGATAAGCCCCATGCTCTTCTTTTTTACTTGCATCTGCCTGATCAGTGCGGTGGGTTCGCTGCAGCCGGGCTTGGTCAATTTGGCCGTCATCCAAACGGTATTGCAGCGGGGCACGTTCCCGGCTACTTGTCTGGCCGTTGGTGGCTGCCTGCCCGAAATGCTCTACGCTTGGCTCGCCATTCAGGCCCATGATGGGATGGGCGGTTGGGCCAGCCAAATGATCCAACATCCCGCCGCCCGGTGGATAGCCTTGGGGGGGTTGGCAGGTGCGGGGGTATATTACGTGTGTCGGCCCGCCGTGGCTTGGGGAGTGGAGCCGCGCCCGGCCCGCCCGTGGGCCGCTTTTGGCAAAGGGTTGATATTGGCTTTGTACAATGCCCAGTTGGTCGTTTTCTGGATCTTGGTGTGGGCGTTTGTCCAAGTGCACTGGCCACCACCAAACGCAATGACCAGATCAATGTTTCAAATTGCCTTTGTGCTGGGAAGTGGATTGGGCGCACTTTTTTTCTTACTTTCGTTGGTTGTTTTGGTCGATCGGTACAACGAAAAGATTAAAACAGCATTTGGCCGCCGGGCCAATCAATGGACCGGCATTGTGTTGCTCCTGATGGCCGCTTGGGGAATGGTACAGGCAGTCATTTGAACACCCAAACCCTTACCGATGGAAACTAAATATTGGTACTTGCAAAACCACGCCCTGTTCGATCAACTGCCAGCAAGAAATTGCCGAGTTGAACATTGTTTCTTGCTACAAGACGGCCAATAAAAATGAATATGTTTACTTGGGTGGTCCCGATCTGGCCCGCCTGTATATCCTCAAAAAAGGCCGGGTAAAAATTGCTTTCCAGGGTGGATCGGGCGAGGAAGTGGTGATGGAAATCCTCAAAGAAGGGGATATTTTCGGGGCGGTGGGCTTGGAAGTGCAACCCAATCACCAACAGGAATTTGCTCAAGCCCTCACCGACATAACCCTTTGCAGTTTTACCGTCCCCGATTTTGTGAGCGTTATGCAGAAAAATCCTGGGTTGGCCATCCGTTACAGCAAAAAATTGGGTGAAAAAGTCAACACTGTACAAGGTAAATTTGCCAATCTTATCTTCAAGGACTCCCGCGAACGGATCATCGATTTCTTCCGGCTCAACGCCGTGCACGAGGGCCACCCGCAAGCCGACGGATCCTATTGGCTCGATATGTACCTTACCCACCAGGACATTGCCCATTTCACGGCCGTATCGCGACAGACCGTCACTACGGTGATCAACCAGCTCATCGTTCAACGACTCATCGTTTATGTGGGCCGTCGCAAGGTGATTATTCCCAACCTAAACAAATTGAATTGATGCCCAATGGCTATTGCCGGTGCTGTTTTTTTTGTTGGCCCGGAGCATGCGACTTGGCCGATTTGGAACCATAGACTTTCTTGGCCTGCCCGGGCGGCAATATGGGCCGGTTGCTGTATGGGGGCCTGATACAGCCAACGGCCAACAGGAGTAACAAGGCAAAGATTAAGTTTTTCCGGCTCATGTCTATGGGGATGATAGAATCCAACTGGCAAAAACCGGGCCGGGCTGTGGGTTTGGGTTTGGTCAAATGGTGGGAGCGAGCGATTCGGTGCTGTGCTAACCGGCATTGCACGCGCCAATGGCCTGATTGAGAAACATGCGCCCCCATTTATCAATGGCCAAATGGCTCAAATAGACCCGGCCAGTGGGGCCCAAATGAGTAAAAGACCTGCCTTGGGCATTGTTTGCCAATGGCAATCGACAAATGGAGAAGAGACGTTTCACCCCCTGGCCAACACCTTGGATATATCGATCCGGTAGGCATTGATGGCCGGGATCGCGGCGGCCACCACTCCGATGAGCGCGCTCAGGCCCAGCCAGTAGAGTTCTTGGGGCAAAAACAGCCAGCCCGTCAGTTGGGCTTGTTCGGCTTCTTCGGCAAAGCGGCCCAGCAGTTCAGTGGCGGTATGGCCCAGCAATATTCCCAAACTAACCCCCAACAGCGTAATGACCACCCCCTCGGTGATGACCAACGCCAGCAGGCCGCCCGGTGAGGAACCGAGGGCGCGCATCACGGCCAGATCGTAACGGCGTTCTTTTAGCGCGTTGTAAAGGGCTATAAAAATGCTCAATACGGCGATAAGGACTACCAAATAGCCAAAATACTCCAGCATGGTGAGGCCGATGCCCAAAATGGAAAACAAGCGGTTGACCTCAAAAGCGGGCGAGGCAGCCTGCATATTGGTTTGGCTGTTGACAAAGCGCGGGAGGGTAATGGCCGCCATCGGGCTGCGAAACTTGATCAGCATGGTGGTCAGCTCTTTGGTGGTGTCACCCACCGGCAAGCCAGTGAGTGAGTCAGTCAACACGGCGTGTTCGTGGTGCCTCTGAGCAGTACTATCGGCTGTTTCGCCGTGGCCTTCGTGCACCGCCCACACACTCTGGACGTTGGTCAGGATCAGGTTGTCCAGTGCAGTGCCGGTAGGCTTGAGCAGGCCCACCACCTTGTAGGGATGGTCGCCGTGCGCATCGCCCACGCCGGCGCCCATGCCATGCGCCCCCGCAAAACTGGCCCCGATTTTAAGCCCGGTTGCTCGGGCGACTTCGTCCCCGATGGTAGCTTCCAGCGTGTTGGCCCACCAAGCCCCCGTTTGCAGTTCGGCCCCGTAAAGTTCAGGATATTTTCGGTTGGTGCCCACGATGCGGAAGCCATTGTAGCTGTCGCCAAGGGCGAGCGGGATCACGGACTTCACCATTCGGTTGCGGGCCAATAGGTCGGCCTCGCTCAATTTGATATTGCCCGTCGGATAGTCGATGTGGAACACACTGGACAGGATCAATTGCATCGGGCTGCCCTTGGCTCCCACCACCAAATCGATTCCCTTGGCATTTTTGGTCAATTTTTCTTCTAGTTGGTGACTCACCAACAGCAATAAAATAATGACTGCCGTGCCCAGGGCCAAGATCAACATGTTGAGGGCATTGCTCAGGGGCTTGGCCTTGATGTATTGAAAACTAAGGGAGAACAGGTTCATTCGCTGGCCGGGTAGAAGGTTGGTGGTGCTGAGTGGCAAAGATGAGCAGGAAATTCTGGTCGGCAAAGCGATGGACAACTGGGCGGCTGTCTTTCACCAAATCGCCGATCCCGGATTTGGCTTAAGCATCGTTCTGGGTAGATCTCGCTTGCGCAGCCAGCGATCTTGAACCGATGGGGTGGTCACTGTTTAGGCGGCCGCCTTCTTGAAAACCACCAGTTTTTTCATGATGAAATTCCAGATCACCACTACCCCGATGGTGATCAATTTGGCCAAGTGTTCATTGATGTGGGCCTCATACACGAGCCGGGGCAGCAGCAACTCATTGATCCACAGCCCCACGAGTGAAACCACGGTAAAAATGATAAACTCGATCTGGCCCGAATGTGCCCCGCTGCCAAATACCCAAACCCGGCTCACCCAATAGTTGGCCATGAGCACGATGGTGAACGCAATCCGGTTGGCCACCATCAGATCTACGCCGCAATAGTCTTTCAGAAAGAACAAAATGCTCATTTCAGCGATCACTGAGGCAACTCCTAGGACAACAAAGCGAAAAAGTTGGGAATAAAAAGGTTTTTCAGTGATCAGTTGCCGGATTTTGTCAATCATCAGTGATAAATAAAGATAAAACAGTTGCAAAAATAGGCAGGAAATGTGATTTGGCCTCGCACTCTATCAATTTTAACAATCGTTTATTGTTTACCTTTACAGTGCAACTCCTTAAATCTTTACTCATCCATTTAGTAACGCTACCCTACACCCAATGCCCGAACTACCCACACCAGTTCCTGAACCTAGTGATGAGCCGCAAGAATGGCTCAAAGAATTGGCCATCAAGAGTTGGGAACCTGAATTGATCATTTCGGGGGCCGCCATTTTCCTCATCTCCCGTTTGCCCGAATGGATTGATGGGGCGTATCTGCATTATGAAATCAACTGGGCCCAAACTGGCTACCTTGAGCCCACAGCCGGCGTGGGCATAGAAATGTTGGCATCGCTGGGCCTCTTGTTCATCAAGTGCGCGGCCTACCTGCTAACGGTCGCTTTTGTGGCCCATTTTACGCTCCGGGCGTTCTGGGTAGCCATGATCGGGCTGCTCTCGGTATTCCCCCAAGACATTGATTATGATCGGGTGCCCAAGTTGAGCGACCATGCCAAAAATGCGATGCGGACCCAATTGGGCACTTTCCAATCATTCATCGTGCGGCTGGATCGGACCTGCAGCACTTTGTTGTCCATTGCGTTCCTGATTGCGCTGTCCATTGCCAATATTTCCATCATTTACTTGGCCATGTTCATTGTGCTCTCGTTCGTGCGGCTCGTCATGCCGACCGGCATCATGGACGAGTATGAGGGGGTGCTTTATTTTGTCTTTGTGGCCCTTACCCTGCTGCCCTCATTGCTCGTGAAGTTGCGCAACACAAAATGGGCGAAAAAACAGCCGGATATGGAAGCCCGGCTGTTTCGCTGGCAGTGGGCAGCCACGGGCATCTTGTTCCCCTTCACTCGCGACCCCTTCACCCGGCTAAGCTATATGTTCCAAGCCAACATTTCCCGCTCGACTTACAACCGTTACCAACTGTTGATTGGGATAACTTTGTCGGTCTTGGTGGGTTTCTTCAAGTTTCAGCACCATGCTGGCAATCGCCTCGACACCCGCACGTATTATGGGACCGATGAATCATACCGCGTTTACCCGCTCCATTACGACAACCTCCGGATCAAGGGAGAGCCGATCCGCACTGCCAGCATCCACACCGATGTGCTCAAGGACAACTACCTCAAACTGTTCATTGCGTATCCCAAAATGCTCGATGAGCAGCTCCGTTCCCGCTGGGCCGCACCGTTATTGCCCGATAGCATGCCCCGGGAGCAGGCACGGGCAAAACGCAATGAAGTCAATCTGGCCGGCTTTTCGGCCTATTTTAAGATCTATGTCAACGATTCGCTCCTTACCGATCCCGGCTTTTTGTGGCACACCCACCCCAATGCCAACGAGTGCGGGGTGCTGGCCTATTTGAGTGCAAAGGGCTTTCGGCTTGGCCCCAACCGACTGCACATCACCGCTCCCCGCACCGACTCGGTGGGCAAGGAACAAAAGGTGGCCGTGATCCCGTTTTGGTACATGCCCTGATGGATCAGAAGTGGGGAAGCCGATCTGTCTTCTACCAAAAAGGCAGGAAACGCGGTTGGGTTTGGCCAAAAACGGATCGGCCCAAACGGTGGATTGTCACTTGGTTTGGGGGCCAAGCAAGCCGTTTTCGGTGTCCGTTTCGGCCCCATGCCGGCCAATCACAACCGGTACAGCGCGCCCACGCCCTCGGCAGCCTTGGCCCGCACGATTTTGGGGGCGGCCTCATCTTCCATCAGTTGCTGCATGGGCCCAAGTGCCCTTTTTTCTTGCCAATCGATCAACAGGCCAATGAGGGTAATTTGGATCATTGGTTCGGTCTGTTTGGCAAATGACGCCACCACCGCCAACCGCAGTTGGGGCTGATCGCCAAACCGGGCCAGTGCCTCCGCCGCCGCCAACCGCACGTTGATGTTTGGATCAAAATTCAGGGTATTGAGCAGTGCCTTGGTGATTTCTTCATCCACCTCCGCCATTTCATTGGCGTAGCCCACGGCCTTGATCCGGTCGCTGGCCGAATTTTGCTTGAGCAAACTGAGCATCACCAGTTGGTTTGATGCCTGCACTTCGGCCCGGAGGCGGCCCACTTCGCGCTCGGCCGCCCGTAACGGGCCGCGTAGGGTGAACTGGCCCAGCCAGAAAGCCCCAGCCAACAGGACCACCGATGCCGCTATTTGTAGCCACATTGACCGCTGGGTGGCCCAGCGGCGATCCTTGATTTGCGCTGGGGCATTGTTGCCCCCGGTTTCGGCTGAAAGGTGCTTGCTTGGCCCATGATCGGCCATTCTCTGTTTTTCGCCGGCCAGCAGTTGGGAAAAATTTGCTCGTAGTTCATCCGTGGGCACCACACTTTGGGATTGGGCAAACGCGGCCAGCAATTGTTTTAATGCCTCGTGTTCATGCTGGTGGATGGTACTTTGGGCAATTCGCCGCTCCACCATTTCCTTCATTTCCCCGGTCAGTTGGCCATCGATCAGGTCGATCATCAGGCTTTGCCATTCTTCGTCGGACAGTTTCATCAAGATGGTTGGATTAGTTTTCGTGCTTGAAATAAAGTGCTTTCAATTTTTTGATCGCTCGATGGGCCCGGACTTTTACCGCGCTCAGGCTCAGTCCCATGATCTGGGCAATCTCCTCATATTTAAGTTCTTGATAGCGGCTCATCACCAGCAAATCCCGATCGCTTTGGGGCAATTGCTGAAGGGCGAGTTGGAGAATGACCACTTGTTCGGCTTGCTCGGCCCCATCATGGGCGGCCACTCTTTCATGGATCGGCTTGAGGTCCACGAAGTTGGATTTCTGCTTTTCAAAATGATCGTTGGCCACATTGCGGGCCACCCGGTAGATCCAGGCCCGAAATGGCTGACCGAACTGGTAACTCCCCCGATAGCGCAATAGCCGGACGAATACATTTTGGGTCAAATCTTTGCTCAGCTCACGGTCTTGGACCATCCGGTAGAAGAAATGGTACAAAACGGCGTGATACCGATCAAAAAGCACTCCGGCTTGATCTAAATCTCCACTACCCACGGCCCACATGGCTTCTTCGTCGGTTGGTGTCATTGCATTGGGCTGATTAATCAAAATTGACTTGCCACTCGAATACCCACCAAATCCGAAAAGGTTACACGCCGGTGCCAACTAGTAACCGTTATGGCACTCGGGCAGGCCCACTTCCACTGGCTGACGCTTATTCGTTATTGACAGGAAGCGGGGAAGGAGCGGCCACTGGCAAGGCAACGAGGAAGGTAGTGCCGTGGCCCAGTTGGCTAATTACGGTGATAGTTCCACCGTTTCGCTCCACCATTTCTTTGCACATGAGCAGGCCCAGACCAGTCCCCGATTCGCCAGCCGTGCCCCGTTCGGTAAAGTGAGTGGTCAAATTGAATAATTTGTTGACATTTTCGGGCGACATCCCAATGCCATTGTCGGTTACCCGGAACTGGGCCCCTCGCTCGTTTATTTCCCCAGTCAGAACCACCCGTCCACCCGAATGGGTGAATTTGAGGGCATTGCCCAACAAATTGCGCAACACAAGGCGGATCTGCTGTGGATCGGCAAATGCAGGCAGAAAAGCGGGCATTTGGTTGTGGAGAGTGATTCCCTTTGTTTTGGCAATCGGCTGGAACAATTTGATTTTCTCTTCGGCCAATAGGGCGAGGTTCAAGGAGTGTGCTTGGGTCACTATGCCCTGGCGCTGGGCATACGACCAGTTGAGCAAGTTGTCGATCGTTTGCCGGAGGCGGGACACCTCCCCCCCCAAACCCTGCACCAGCTCTGCCAACTCTTCGGGCAGCGGCTCTTCGGCCATAATGGAAAGCCCCAGCTGCACGCTGGCCACGGGGCTGCGCAGATCGTGGCCGATGATGGCCATCAGTTTGTCCTTGGCCTCATTGGCCTCGCGCAATTCACGGGTGCGCTCGTGCACTTTTTGTTCCAGTTCCACATTTTTTTGCTCCACCACCGCCCGAATGGCCAATTGCTTTTCTTCGGCCATCCGTTCATTCTCGCGCTTTTTCTGTTCCACCTCGGCTTTGAGCAACACATAGCGCGAAGCCAGGGCAAAAGCAAAAAGTACAGACTCCACCACCAACGCAAACTTGAAGATTGAGGCGGCATATTTTCTGAAAAACACCCCACTCGGATCGCTAATGTGCCCCACAACCACCAATCCCACCCCGATTACCAGCAAAAAGCTGGCCCCCAAATAATACTTGGCTGGAGCATAGTGGGTCCGCCAAGCCCAAATTCCCAAGCTGAACGCTACCATGCAGACCAATGCACCGCCAAACAAGAGCAACCATTCGCTAAAGATGAACCGCTGCTGCTGCCACTCTACGGCCAGTAACACCACCAGAGGCACATAAAACCATTGCAGCCACTTGAGTAGCCGATCCCAACTGGGGAAACGCACCTCAGTCTCGAAATAGCAGCGGATAAAACCAAGGTAGGCCACCTGAAACACGACAATAAAACCGCGCCCAATCGGAACTTCAAAGTAAAAACCAGCGATTGGGGGCAGCGCATAGGCCAAAATGGTATCTAAACAGATCCAGCCAATGGCCCCTAAGTTGTAGAGACTGTAGTACAAATAACTATGCTCCTTGAGCAGCCAAAACAGCAGTAGGTTGTAGAGCAACATGCCGCCCAAGGCACCCAGAATGACCCAGTCCTCGATCTTTGCGCGTTCAATCCACTGGTCAACCGGCGCTGGGGCCTGTAACTGGATTTTTAATTGCCCGGACTGATAGGGCCGCGAAATTTTCAGGTAGAAAACCGAGCGGGTGTTGGGCGGCAGGGAAATAGTCAAAAAGTTATACAAAGATGGGAAGCTCGCTTCGGTAATCAATACATTTGACCCGTTCTTTTGCCCGGAGCCAGTTTCCCCAGCCCGATAGATGGCATTGAGCGTACTCTGATTGACCCGCACATAGAACCGTCTTGCTTGGGGGCCCAGATTTAGCAGTTCAAACCGCCACCAATAAGCTTGGCAAGAGTCGGCGAGTAGCAAACCGCCCGACCGAAAACGACCCGATCGGGCCAAGCTGTCCACCTGTGCAATCTCCTGCCCCACTCCGATACATTCGGGCAGCCATTGGCAGTAGGGGAGCAGGTCAAAATCCTCCTCCGTGATCAGTGCCTGCTGCCCAGTGGGTAGGGTGATGCGCACTTGGGACCAGCCCACTTGGCTGATGAGCAAGATAAAACTCAGCAACAACAACCGGCGGGAGAGCAACAGTTGCGTGTATGGAAGTTTCCTGTTCAAAAGGACGGCTGGTTTAGCCAACAAAGTTACACTCGTCTTAATAATGATGCAACAGACAACTATTTTCAAAATTTGGATTTAATAAATAATTTTGTAAATTTAAAGTGGACTGAACAGTCAATCCATGATCCCAACCGATAGAAAACAAAACATCCTGGATGCTATGCTGAATTTGATTGTGGCCAACGGCTTTCATGGCACGCCCATGTCGTTGGTGGCCAAAGAAGCAGGGGTGTCGGCCGGGACCATCTACCATTATTTTGACAGCAAGGAAGCCATCATCAACGAACTGTATGCCATCCTAAAACAGCGCATGGGCCAGGCCCTGCTGACCAGTAACCCTGCGAATTTACATTTCAAAACACGGTTTTTCATGTTTTGGCGCAATCTTTACCATTATTTTGTACTAAATCCCAATGAATTCATCTTTCTGGGACTTTATGCCAATTCTCCTTACATCAGTCAGTTAGCCAAAACTGAAAATGCCCAGTTCTACCAGCCGGTGATTGATTTTTTGGCCCAAGGCGTTCTGGCCGGTGTGCTACGTGAAATGGACATCCGCTTGATGGTCGCGCTTATCTATGGGACTGTAACCGCGGCGGCCAAGCTACAATTATCGGGCGGAATGGCCCTGTCGGAGACTGACGTGGAGCAGGCGATCCAATCGTGCTGGGACGGGATGCGCATCAACTAAAGCATATTTCAATTTAGCTTCCACGTCCATCAGCCCATACGTTTTTTGTTTTTTGAATGAACAGTCAATTGATTTATTGTTCATTAATTTTTACTACTCATGAAAACCATCTTGATTACCGGCACCTCGAGCGGTATTGGCCGCGCTACTGTCAACTATTTTGCGGCCAAAGGCTGGAACGTGGCCGCCACCCTGCGCAGCCCGGAAAAAGATACCGAAATGGGTAAAATCCCCCACGTAAAATTGTTCCGGCTCGATGTGCTGGACGAGGCCAGCATTGCCCAAGCCATTGCCGATACCATCCAAACCTTTGGCGGGCTGGATGTCATCGTCAACAATGCTGGGTATGGGGCCGTGGGGGCCTTTGAAGCCGCCACGCCCGATCAGATCAAACGCCAATTTGACACCAACGTGTTTGGTGTAATGAATGTAGTGCGTGCGGTGCTCCCCCATTTCCGGGCCCAAAAAGCGGGCGTGATCATCAACGTGGCCTCAATGGGTGGGCGCCTTACTTTTCCGCTCTACAGCCTGTATCACGGCACCAAATGGGCAGTAGAGGGGTTTAGTGAGGCCCTCCAATTTGAGTTGAGCCAGTTCGGTGTACGGGTGAAAATCATCGAGCCGGGGGCCATCAAGACCGACTTTTATGACCGCTCCCAGGAATTGTTCAAAAAGGCCGACCTGACCGACTATGATGCCTACCAAGCCCTCACCCTGCCCAATATGCAGCAAGCTGGAGCCGATGCCCCCGGCCCTGGGGTAGTGGCGCAGGCCATCTACCGCGCTGCCACCGACGGGAGCAACAAACTCCGCTACCCGGTAGGCAGCAACGCCCCCCTGCTCCTGTTCTTGCGCCGGTTGTTGGGCGATACTTGGTTCATGGGCATTGTGCGGAGCGTGATCGAGAAGAAAAAATGACCTAGCGCCTCCCGGGTGATCGGCCAACAGTTTTTCGGTCCCACGTTCACGGACAAACTGACTGCAGCGCTCAATGATGGATCGACATTGTTCCACGATCATGTCAGCCGTGTCAGGAAGTGGAGCATGCGAACCATTTTTTTAACTGATAGGCTATCAATGACAATAAAAACGGCTTTAACGATTTTCATTTTGGGGCAATTCAAAGCGTTATCGGTGCGGTGGTTTGAGCACCCCGCCCAATTCTTTAGGCTCACCCAACAGGCCAACTTTGCGGTTAACTCATGGGTGGATGATCCGTTGAGGGCTTTTTTGGCAGTGCTGGGCCAGTTCGCGCCAAGCTTTTGTCAAAAGTGGTCATATTGTCCCCTTTTCTTTTATCTTTGACCCTCATCGATCTTTTGATTTTTTACCAAGGAACTAGTTCCGCACTCAAAACCAACTGGGGTTAAATAGGCAAGTAAATATGCAAAAAATAATTGCAATCGTCAACCACAAAGGGGGGGTGGGCAAATCGACCACCACGCACAACCTGGGCAGGGCATTGGCCATTATGGGCAAAAAAGTGCTCATCATTGACAACGACCCACAGGCCAACTTGACCACTGCCACGGGTACGGCCGCTCCTGTCAAATCGATCTATTCCGCCTTGTGTGAAGATGAGCCGTTGCCAATCCATGCAGTGACCGAAAATCTTGATCTCGTACCTTCCGAACTCGAGTACACCAAGGCCGAGTATAAGCTGCAATCCGACATCAAGGGGTATTTCAAAATGCGCAAGGCATTGGAGAAATTGACGGGCTATGATTTTGTGCTCATCGACTGTCCACCGAGCTTGGGCATCTTGACGCTCAACGCCCTGATTGCGGCCCATTCGGTGCTAGTGGTGGTGCAAAGCTCCTTCCTGTCGGCCAAGGGGCTGCAAACCATTCTCGATGTGGTCAAAGATATCAAGGACGACCTCAACCCGCGCCTCGAGGTAGAGGGCTTTTTGCTCACTCAGGCCAACAATACGGTTATCCGGCGCGACATTGCCGAGTGGGTGCGCGAAAACTACCAAGGCAAGGTGTTCCAGACGTTGATCCGTCAGAATGTGGCCTTGGAAGAAGCTACTGCCCGGGGACAAGATATTTTTCAATACAATGCTCATTCCAACGGGGCCGAAGATTACCGCAATTTGGCCAAGGAAGTGGCTGGTTGAGGATTGCCAATCAACAAACGATTACCCTAACTGCATGGTCAAATGGACTTCAACAAACTGAGTAACCAATTGGGCGGCAAGCTGCGGGAAGGCGCAGACAAACTCCAACAAAAAGGGGGAGAATTGTTGGCCAAGATCGACCTCCCGAATTTACAAGAGTCGGGCCTAAATGCGGCCAATGAGTTGGTGGCCGAGTTCAACCAATCACTGCCCCTGATCCCCGAGGCGGGCTACCGCTTGCGGGAGTTTGAAGTTGAACTGGGCCTGCCCCCCAAGGCCAAGGCCCATTTTGAACTGGTCGAGACCATCAGCCCCGAAGCGCAAGCGGAAATATTGATCAAGGCCAAGGCCCGGGGCCGGATGAGCGATCTGCTGTTTTCATCCCTGTTCAAGGCTCATCAATTACAAAATGCCATCAAACTGGGCAATTTCAAAATGAAGGAAATTGAGATCGAGATCGGGATCCTTCCTGCGGTGATCGTCAAGTTCCAGCCCTCCATCCAGTTTACACCCATGCCGCTGGCTTTGGTGGACGAACACCCAGCGGAACCCTCGCCCACCTTGGGCGATGATCAGGCCACGGCCAGCCCACAACCTTAAAGGAGTCCGAGATCGGCGCTTGTTCGTCAAAGTGGGCAAAAGTTGCCTGGGCTGGCTGGTGCAATGGTGGCCTTGCGCCCTGCTTTTGCTATATTGGGCTTTTCCGCGCAAATTTGCTCCATCATCTTCAAACCCAGCCCCCGATGTTCCCGATCTTGACTCTGTTGCCCAAAAAAGATCGCGCAGTGCGTTTTCGCCATCCCTGGATTTTTTCGGGGGCCGTCAAAAAACTTCCTGAAGCCGAAAATGGCGACATTGTGGAGGTGAGAGATGCGGAGGGCAATTCGTTGGCCCACGGTTTTTTTTCGCCGCAGAGCCAGATCGTTTGCCGTTTGTTTGATTTTGGGGGGCTGGACAAAGCCGTAGCCCTGCCCGACTTTGGGCTAGCCTATTGGGTCGCCAAGTTTGGCCGCGCCAAAGCCCTGCGCGAGCGGTTCATCAACCCGGCCACCACCAACTGTTACCGTTTACTGCACGCCGAAGGCGATTTTGCGCCGGGCATCATTGCCGATGTGTATGATCACACGGTGGTGCTGCAAATCTTGATCCGGGGCACAGAGCGGCTTTTGCCCGTGATCGAGGCGGCACTGCGCACAATGGGTTATGCTCATATTTTCGTCAAGCACAAGAGTAGTTCGCAGCATTTGGAGGGCTTGGCCCCCGATAGCCAGTGGCTGGGCGAGCGGCCCAGCCTGCCGCTGAAAGTGCGCGAGCATGGAGCACAATTTTTGGTCAATCCGGAAAAAGGCCAAAAAACGGGCTTTTTCATCGACCAGCGCGAAAACCGGAAACTATTGGGAGAATTGTCGGCCGGGCTAAAAGTGCTCAATACGTTCAGCTATACGGCCGGGTTCAGTGTCTATGCACTGGCCGCTGGCGCAGCCGAAGTCCATTCGGTTGACATCTCCAAGGACGCCATCGCACTGGGCAATGAAAATGTGGCCCTGAACAGTGGGTCAGCGGCCGGTTCCCACGTGGGCATTGTGGCCGATTGCTTCGATTACCTGCGCCAGACCACTGCCCAATATGATGTGATCGTACTCGATCCACCCGCTTTTGCCAAAAATGCGAAGTCGGTGCCCAACGCGGCCCGAGGCTATAAAGACCTTAACCTGCTGGCTTTCCGCAAGGTAACTCCGGGCGGCTTGGTGATGACCTATTCCTGTTCCCAAAACATTGACAAGAAACTGTTCCAACAGATTGTATTTTCTGCCGCAGCCGATGCGGGCCGCAACGTGCGGATAGTCCGGCACTTGGATCAACCCTCCGATCACCCCATCAATATTTTTCACCCGGAGAGTGAATACTTGAAAGGGATGCTGCTTTGGGTGGAGTAAAACCGGCAAGCCTTGGCCAACGGTGGCCGGTTCTCCTCACAGCGATCTACTCATCGATGCCCAGTTCGCGGAGCTTTTGGGCCAGCCGATCAGCGCGTTGCCTTTCCACATCAGCCCGTTGTTGCTGTGCGTCGGCCCGTTGCTGCTGGGCGTCGGCCCGTTGCTGCTGGGCATCTGCCCGTTGCTGCTGGGCATCTGCCCGCTCTTTGCCAGTGGGGATCGGCTGGCCCTCGGGAGTGCACCAACGCAGCCACTGGGCAGCCAGCCCCTCATATTCACCGTCCCAAAGCATTAATCCGAGGCCCAATGAAACAAAATCGGTTTGATCATAGGGCAAATATTTAAGGGAGTGATTTTCGTAGATTCGGAGCACTTGGCTGCCATAATGTTGAGCGGGATCATACACCACATAGAAAGGCACGCCCATCTTGGCATATTTGTCCATTTTTTCGGTCAGTTCCATGCCTTTTAGGTTGGATACCACCTCGATCACCACCTCGGGCACTTTGCCATACTGCCAAACGAAATAGGATCGGTTCGGCTTTTCCCAAACGTCGGTGGGCAAGGAAATATCCATACTGAGCATGGCATCGGGCACGAGGGCGGGCTCGCGCAGGGCATAAAAGAGGCCCACGTTGGCAAAAACGGCAAAAGCCCGCTGCTCGGCAGGTTGCCACGAAGCATAGAGGGGCTCGGTAAGCAGGCGTTGCTGCTTTTCGGAAAACAGATTGTCCACGGGTGTGTCGTCTTCGGTCACTATGTTTGAATAATCAATCTCAATGATCTCCTCCCCGTTAACTACGGTTTCTATGGCTTTATTTTCCATTTGGTCTCATTATTTCCACTAATCTACGCCACATTGTTGGGATTACCAACGGTGTTTCCCAGAAATTTCTGGTCCTGCTGCAACGCCAACCAGTGCGGCTTCGTCATGGCCTTAAACGTTTAATTGCTCGCGCAAGCAATACTTTCATCGTCAAATTAATTTTATCCACTTCATTGTATTTATTTATGAATCATCAACTGAAAAAGTTTGGCGCCTTCATTGCCCTGCTGATCACGGTTGGCTATTTGCTGGCCGCCTGTGAACCAGTGGCCCTTGACCCCCAAAACGGGGCCAACTTGGGAACCAAGCCCGGCCCGGGATCGGGGGGCATCGATTCGGGAAAGCCTTTTCAAACCCAAGCCACTTTGCGCCAAAACCTTTGTGGAGTGGGCCTTTGGGGAGGGCTGGTGCTGGAACTGCCCGACGGGACAATCGTTCAGCCGTGGTCGGCAGCGGATCAGCAAGTGGCAGATTTTCCGGCGGTGGCCAATAGGGTGGTCAGCGTCGATTTTGAGGAAGTGCCGCGCGACAACCGCTATGACACCATCCCCCGATGCATGGCCTATAGCCCACTTGAAGCACAGATCGCCAAAGTGGTGAAAATCAACCGGATCAAAGCTGAAAATGGCGGTGGTGATAACAAACTTCCCTTGGAAGCCACGGTTACTGTCCGCCAAAACACTTGTGGCTTGGGCATCTGGGGTAGCTTGGTGCTCGAGCTTGACAATGGGGATGTGCTGCAACCGTGGGAATTGGCCCCTTCGGCGGCTGGATTGGCCAAAATCAACCTGGAAAACGGCCAAAAAGTGCGGATCAAGTACCACGTAATGGCCCGGGACAATCGGTATGATTCTGCCGTCACTTGCGCAGCGATCGGGGCGTACTCCGACCGGATCAAGGGCGCGATCAAAATCTACGCACTCAGGGCCGATGATCAGCCTGAACCACCCACCAGCCGTAAATATACCGTCACCGCCGAAGTGGTGGATTGGGGATGTGCGGCCTTTGGCGTTTGGCAGGGCATCCAGTTCAAAACCGATAGCGGCGCCTACCTACAGCCATGGGAGTTGCTGCCCCGCATTGACCCTTCGGCTTTTGCCCTAAAAGCAGGCCAAAAGGTGGCCCTGACCTATGCGGCCAAGACACCCGACGACCGCTACAAGGAGGTGCAGGTGTGCCCCACTTTTGCGCCACTGCCCGCTGCCCAGCCGATTCAGGTGGTTGGGCTGCGCATATTGCCCTAGCCACTTTCAACCGGCCATGAAAAGCTAGCCCGCCAGATATTACTGAAGCGGGACAATTAAACCGACCGCCCCCCAGACCACGTTTGGGGGGCTTTTTTATTGCCCAATGCACCAAACGCTGGCAGCTAGGGCTTCGCGGGAACTGCGAGCAGGAACTTTTTCAGGCTCAGGTTCACTACCCAAAGTGCGGGAGCTGCCATTGGCCGGGGTTGTCAGCGGCAGTCTCGGTGGATTTGGGCATCCGTGAACGAAGAGGAGTAGGCCAAATCGCGCAAAAAAGAGAAGAGCAATGGACCAGATCCGACCAAGCCCCCGATTTTTACCAACCGAAAACGAATTGGGTTTACTTTGCGCCCAGTTACACATTTCCCCGCTATGCAATCTCCCATTACCCGCGTGCTGCCCACCGAGGCCGGGGCGCTCTCCGCCCTTTGCCAAGCGATTTATCCGCTTCATTTTAGCCATTTATGGAACGATGCGGGGGCTTGGTACCAGCAAACAGCCTATTCCGTTACCCAAATGGAACTAGAATTGGCCCACCCTGGCTCCAGTTTTTACTTTATTTGGCAAGAAGATCAGCCCGTGGGCTACCTTAAGCTCAACACCCACACCCGGCTGCCCGGCTATTCCTCCACCAATGGGCTGGAAGTGGAGCGGATTTACCTCTTGTCCACTGCCCAAGGGTTGGGGCTGGGCAAGCAACTCCTCCTATTTGCGGAAAAGCGGGCCGAACTGGGGCAAAAAGATCACCTTTTTTTGTATTCAATGGACAGCAGTACGGCCTCGATCGCTTTTTACCAAGCAATGGGATTTGTCCAGTTTGGGCAAAAGCGGCTTGATTTCCCCCTCATGAAGCCCGAGTTCCGGGGCATGTGCTCACTGGTGAAAACCTTGGCCCATTTCCCATTAACGTTGTTTATCCTCCAAGCTAAAAGTAGCTTGGAAGATAAACGAGATGAATAGCCCCCGGATGGGCATTTAAACGCTCATCATCTCACCCTTTTACCGGTCATTATTTGCCAAAGGTTGATGGCCAGGTCCTTCGGGGTTAGATCAGGGTGGAGCAGCCTTTTACTACCGGACAAAGGCCACGGCCAAACCGCCATCCACATTGAGCACATTGCCGGTGGACTTGTGGAGCAGCCCGCCCACAAGGGCAAAGCAGGCATTGGCAATATCAACGGGCAAGATGATTTCGTTGAGCAGGGTGCGCTTGGCGTAGAAAGCGGGCAGTTCTTCCACCGTCACGCCGTAGGCTTTGGCGCGGCCGGCGGCCCATTCGCCCGCCCAGATTTTGCTGTCGGCGATCACCGCGTCGGGGTTGACCACGTTCACCCGGATTTTGTCGGGGCCCAACTCGGCGGCGTTGAGGCGGCTCAGGTGCAGTTGGGCCGCCTTGGCCGATCCGTAGCCCGCGTTGTTGGGGCCCGAAACGAGCGCGTTCTTGCTCACTATGTTCACCACGTCCCCACCAAAACCTTGCTGGCGCATTACCTCCACGCCGGCCTGGGTGACCAGAAATTGGCCTTTGACCAAAATATCGTACATTAAATCCCACTCTTTTTCGGTCGTGCTGGCGATGTCCTTGGAAATGGAGATGCCCGCACAGTTGACCACCACGTCCACGCCGCCGAAGGCCAGGCCAGCTCGCTGGAAGGCACCGCGGATGCTGTCGCCCTGGGTCACATCGAGCAGGACTTCGGCAAAGGCATCCTTGCCGAATGTTCCCAGAAAGTCGGGCGTGGCCCCCGCCAAGCGATCGGCATCGTTGTCGGACACGATGACGCAGGCGCCCTCTTGGGCAAATTTGTGGGCAATGGCCTTGCCGATCCCGCCCGCGCTGCCCGTCACGAGGGCCACTCGGCCCGTGAGCGGCTTGGGTTTGGGCATTCGTTGCAGCTTGGCTTCTTCCAACAGCCAATATTCAATGTTGAACGCCTCTTGGGCGGGCAGGGCCACGTATTCACTCACGGCCTCCGCTCCTTTCATCACATTGATGGCATTGATATAAAACTCGGCAGCCACCCGGGCCGTTTGCTTGTCTTTGGCAAAGGTGAACATCCCCACCCCGGGCCACAGGATCACGACGGGGTTGGGATCGCGCATCGCCGGGCTGTTGGAGTGCTGGCACTGCTCGTAATAGTGGGCGTACATTTGGCGATAGGCACTAAAGGCGGGGGCCAATCGGGCCTTGATCGAGGGCCCGTCGGCCAAGTCCATGTCCGGCACCAGATCGAGGACCAATGGCTGGATCTTGGTGCGCAAAAAGTGGTCGGGGCAGGAGGTGCCCATTGGGGCCAGTCGCGCCAGATCTTGGCTGTTGATCAGTTCCAGCACCCGGTAATCGTCGGTAAAATGCCCGATCATCCGGGTGTGCGAGGAGCAAAAGCCCCGCAGCACCGGTGCCAGTTTGGCCGCTTGCTCAAGTCGCTGGGCAGCGGGCAGGGCCGCACGGATGGCCCCGCCAAACACTGGCCGGTTTTTGCCGTAGTTGGCGTGCAGGTGCTCAGAGTATTGCTCGATCACCGTCAGCGTGTTGAGGTAGCTCTCGTGCGCGGTCTCGCCCCAGGTGAACAGCCCGTGCTGGCCCAGCATAATGCCGCGCAGATCGGGTTTTTCGGCCAAGCATTCGGCCAGTTTCAGGCCCAGATCAAAGCCGGGCCGCTGCCAATCCACCCAACCCACTTGGCCGTTGAACAGCTCGTGGTTGATCTGTTTGCCGTGTTTGGCCGCCGCAATGGCGATGGCAGCATCGGGGTGCAAGTGGTCAATGTGAGCGTGAGGCAAAAAGGCGTGCAACGGTGTATCGATCGAGGGGGCTTTGGACTGGAGGTCAAAAATACAATGGTTGAACAGCTCCACCATTTCATCTTCAAAAGCCAAGCCCCGGTAAATGTGCTTGAGGGCGTGCAATCGATCCAAGTAAAGCCCGGCCAGTCCGTTGCGTTTCATGGTGCCCAAGTCGCCGCCCGATCCTTTGACCCACATCACCCGCACGGGTTGGCCGGTGAGCGGATCAATCTCGGTGGTTTTGCAACTGGTGTTGCCGCCGCCGTAGTTGGTGAGGCGGAGGTCGGCCCCCAGCAAGTTGGAGCGGTAGATCAGCAGGCCCACTTGGTCGGGGCCAAAGTTGGCGGCCTGCTGGTGGTCCCACAACTCGCTCACATATTTAAAAGTCGGGGATGGTGTTGGCAAACTCATATACAGTGAGGTTAATGTTGCGAATTAGAAAAAAGGCCGAGACCTTACATTGCGCCAGCAAATGGTAAAACTGGGATTTGGGCACAAATGTCCCCTAAAATCCCTTGCTGGCCTCACCCAACCTCTTCGGGGGTGATAAAATAGCTTTTGTGAAAAAAATCCGTAAAGTTTATTTTTTTCATATGAACTAGTCGCGCTAATTTCAAAAATTGCAATAATATTGTTTTCAGGGTGGGTACTCGGATCGCTTGTTCAGCGATCCTGT
>JAYUVL010000005.1:0-2583 GCA_043754075.1 Cytophagales bacterium
CCAAGCTGGGCCTGGCCGACCGGGCCGCGCTCTACTTCTTTGCCGAGCGGCACCGGGCCGCCATCCTGGCCGCCCAACTGGCCAAAAAGCAGAATTGAGCTAGGTTGATCGGCAAAAATCATCCGTTCGACTACCCAAAAATCATCCTTTCGACGATTGTGGTGGTGGGGCGAACCACGCAACTTTGGGGTGTTCAATGAATGTTCAACCTTTTAATTTTTACGGCAATGAAAATAGCAAGCAAAAAAAATTTCTCTTTTCTAGTGTTTGGCTTATCGTTTACCGCAACATTGTTTTTTTCAAATGTAAAAGAGTCTCATGCCGCGCGCGATCTTGGCAAGTTTGTCCCAGTTTATGGTGGTGGTTCTACACCGGCTGGTGAACTTTGCGTACGTTCTTGGCGTGATTACTGTGTGGTGGGGGACACCAGAAACGAACAGATTCAGCAAGAACAACCATAGCAAGGTTCAGTGGGCATTAATCCAAGAATGATTGATGCCCGCCAATTTGATAGTTTACCCTCCTATCAACAAAAAATTGTTCCAAATTTTTGCTGTCCCTAATGCCAAACTCTATTTTTTCATTACTGGTTTCGTCCCTGTTCTTGGCTTGCACCAGCCCCGCTGGGCAACGGGGCGAAACAACCATTGGCCAGTCCGAAACGGTACAATCATGGCCTATCCCCGTGCCAGACACCTTAAGTAGCGATTACCAGCATTTTTCGGTTTGGGGCGACAGTTTATTGTTTGCCCTCAAGAACGACCAGCCGTATCGCCTAGTGGTATTTGACCTCAAAGCCCGCGCCTACCTGCGTGAAATCAGACTGGATCCCAATTTTTTGGCTGGCCGTCCGCATACTTTTTATGCCCATACCCCGGACAGTATTTTTTTTGTGAGCCCCAATAGCAATGTGTGCCACCTGCTAGATGCCAACGGCCAGTTGCGAAAAAAATGGCCGTTCCAGGGCCGCTCTGGCGAGTTCAACGTGCCCAGCATGTTCTTTTATGCTGAACCTTATTACGAGGGCACCTCTGGGCGGCTGTATGTAACCACTGTACCCTACGACTGGGAGGTTTGGGCCGATGAGCCCCACCAGCGAGTGTTCGACCTGCGCACGGGCCAGGGCGTGGGCGAGTACGCGCCGCCCGCCCCCTTCGATGGAGCCCTGCCCACCGACCTTGGGGTGCCCTACCGCCTTGTGGTAGGCGATCAAGTCATCATTAGTTATCCCCGGCAGGACAGTGCCCAGATTTACCACAAAACCACCCTCGTCCCCTGGCGAAAAGTTCGGCTGGCAGGAGTAAACCTGCCAGACTTCCCGCCCCCGCTGGCCCCGGCCGATCTGGACGACCAGCAGAAAAGCTGGGACTACCGGGTAAGTTCGCCGTTTTATGAGCCGCTTTTCTACCATTCGGTTGCGCGGTGCTTCACCCGGGCTTTCCACCACGTCCAGCCGGCCAGGGCCAGCGACGGCAAGGTAAACGATGGGGGCTGGCGGCAAACCACCGTTTTTGTGTTCGACGAGCAGTTCCGGCTGGTGGGCGAGCACTCGTTTGGCCAAGGCCGCTACCACCCGCGCAAGGCGGTGCGACTCGGCAATGGGCTGCTCTTTGCCCCCCACGAACGCTACTGGGGAAACGAAAAGTTCTTGACTTTAAACCAATTTTTGCCCGTTGCACCATGATTGTCCCTGTTTTCTACCCGTTATTGTTGGCTTGGTTCGCCAGCCCGTTGATTCCCGCCCCGCTCGACCTATCAATAGGTCAGGTCAGTTACCAACCGCAAAAGCCCAAAGTGGGTGAGGCCGTGACCTTCACTTACCAAATAACCAATTTGGGGCCGGCCGACGCACCTAAGGCGTCATACAAGGTCATTTTCCTGGTCAACGGCGAAATGACGGGGCTGGACGCAGAAGCGGGCCCGCTCGCGGCTGGGATGAGCCACGCGTACTCCAAGCAAAAGCCCTATTTCCACTTCAAGGCCAAGAAAAAGGGCAGATATCCCTACGAAGTGAGGATAGAGATGGCTGTTGGGCAGGCAGACCCCAATCTTCGCAACAATGTCGTCAAGGGGAATTTGGTGGTTGAGTAAAAATTTTTATACCCGACGGAAAGTTGCCGAGTAGATCCACATTATCTTCTTAAAAAGGTGAAAAATTTATTCTTGATATGTAGTATTTGCTTCTTGATTTCGGGCTGTAAACAGGCAAACGACAGCACGGTTTATCCTTATGAAAATGCCTTTCGTGTTTATTTGACGGAAACTTTTGGCCTAAACCAAATCACAAATCAGGCGTTCTTGATATTCTCATTATCTGGTTGTGATCCTTGCTTGATCAGTATAAAGCAAAAACTTGAAATAGCCAAGAAGCCACGGCAACTCACCATATTGATGGTCGGCAAGCCTTTGGAGAATAAGGATCTTTTCTTTGAATTGTTCAAAACCAGTTTTATTAAACTACACGATTTTGATCGCGCGGCTTATCATTAGAGTTGCTGGTGATTGATTATCAAGCATATAATAATTTTCGCTTCAGGTTGTACAAGCCACATGAAATTTCAAAAGCTTCCTTTCCCTTATTTT
>JAYUVL010000006.1:0-2491 GCA_043754075.1 Cytophagales bacterium
TGCCCCCCCTGAACAAACTGCCCGGGGTGTAGGTATTGAGATTGGCGGAGGGTACGTTTATTGAGCCTTCGGGAGTTATCACTTTGCCACCATCAAAATTTACGTTTTCGGTAGTACCCAAATTTTTCATGTACAACTTCCTAGCAGCAAAGTGGGCAAAGCTGGCGCAACTAAAAGTATTGTTGTCTCCAGTGCTATTCAGGCTATAACCCACAGGGTTGAGTGGTGTGTCTGGTAAATTTTTTTTATATTTGGTTGCCATTTTACGGAGTACTTGATGGGCGTTATCGTCCTCTCCGGGGGTGGATTTAAACTCAACCGCTGCGGTGACTGCCCGCTTTCCGCCTTCCATTTGCAGTTTGTCGCTTAGGAGGCTGGCCTTGTCATTGTAGCGCCTCACCGATATTTTACCGTTCACTACCTGTTTGGGGTTGTTTACATAATCCATCAGTTCATTTCTGCCAATTTCGCTAGCCTCGTAAATGGTATAGCTCCCGTCTGGTATTTTCTGCCCTTTGACCTCTTTATAGTTCATTACAGCGATAGCCACATGACCTTGGTCTCTTGTTGCAGGTTGCCAAACAAGCAGTATCCAATCCTTTCCGTCAGGATCAATGGCTTGCAGGGGAGTGTTGGCCAAGAAACTATAAGGTGACAGTTCTGGGTAATTGTACTGGTGAGGTTCCATGCTCAGGGTCCTGCCAACATTACTGTTATAAATCCTTGCCCCAAAATCCAAGTTGCCATTACCAACCTCGTCCGCCTTCTCCTTGCCGTTGAACCCGTGCCGGTACCCCGCCCCGCCGCTGCGGCCGGGCATGGCACTGCCGAAGGCATAGTAGTCAGTGAATGAAAGAACTTTCGCCTCGGGCAGCTTGGCGTCGGAGACCGTGGCCAGCACGTTGCCCAGGTGGTTGGCCAGCTCGTATTCCCGGCACTGCGTGCGCAACCTTCGCGCTCCCGCGCTCGCTTGGCCAAAGTTAGCTTGTTTTGCCCAAGTTATCCGCGCCCGCAAGCCTGAAGACTTGCTACATGGCGGGCACAAGTCTCGCTCCGCTAAGACTTGCGCCAGGGGGGTTTATTTGCTTTCCACCAAAGAAAGAGTTTACCTACTCCGATTTAAAAAAACCTGTTTCGTAAAAATGGAGTAATGCGTTATGCAATTTTCTTTTTTCGCATAACTCAAAAGTGTAATCAAAGCCACCTAAATCCAAAATTAGACCCTGCTCACTCTCCTTAATTAAGGCTACTCCTACTCTGTCTGGTAATACAACAATACTGAGGTACATTTCCTTATTTGATGGATGACGTATGTCCACGCCAGCTTCATCAACTGTGTCCGAAAAATTTGACAGACATTCCGTTGGAAAAACGGAGCGTATAAAACTTAGCACAGAGAACATATTAGGGTTTGTTTATTGAGTTTGTCCTGCTTTTTCCAAAATTAAGGCTCCTGCCTGATTGGGCTTTGTCCTATCTCGAACATATATCTTAAAACCGCCTTCCTGATTGAAAATGATGGTGTTCTTCCTGGTAAATGCTCTCGTTGTGCCATCTGAAAGTTGGGTGACATACTTGTTGTCAAGTATACCATACATCCGTCCATCATCTATGTTAGGCATTTTCACTGCATTTGGGTTTCTAAGAACGCCGCTGTATACATCCTCTACATCATCCAAAGTTTTATTGATTAACTTTATTGCCTCGTCGACACTTGAAGCGGGTTTGGCATTCTGTAGATTTTGACCAAACATTCGCACCCTGTCCATTCTAGGTAAAACAGTAAGAAATTTGTTTGCATCAACTGGAACGGCCTTGATTTTTGGGGCCGACTTGGGCACCAGGTTGGCCATGCCCAGGGCCGCATCGAAGGCCAAGCCCTGTAGCTGGGCGGCCTTGGCAGCCACTTCGGTGGCTGCTTCAGCTGCCTGCAGCTTGGTGTGCACCACCTCGGCGTTGTCGTGGGCCGCCTTGTACTGGTGGATGGGGTCTTCCCCCGGCACTGCCTCCGCCATTGTTCCCTGCTCCCTTTCGCGGCGCTCTTTGGTCTCCCTTGCCTCAAACCCCTTTTCAATGAACCTTTTTTGTGGCGAGACGAAATCAAAGGAATCGGACAGCCAGTCCAATACAAAACTTCCCGCTGCTGCCAAGCCATTGCCGGAATTCATGGCCATGTGGGCCTGAAAGGACAGCTTTTCCAGCCCGTCCAGATCCACGTTGGCAATGGGCCCACCCTCAGCAAAGGCATACACACTGTTCCAGGGATAACTCTGGGCCAGCGGGTCCACGCTCAGGAACTTGCCGATGGCCGGGTTGTAGAGCCTAAAGCCATAGTCCTGGATCAGTTGTGCATTGCCAAAGTCCCCATCGTTCTCCTTGCCGTTGAACCCAAACCGGTACCCCGCCCCGCCGCTGCGGCCGGGCATGGCACTGCCAAAGGCATAGTAGTCGCTAAATGAAAGAACTTTTGCCTCGGGCAGCTTGGCGTCGG
>JAYUVL010000007.1:0-40978 GCA_043754075.1 Cytophagales bacterium
TTTGTGACCGCCGTTTTGGAATTGGGGCTGACGGCCTGATGCTGCTTCGCTACCACGAAACTGCCGATTTTGAAATGCACTACTTCAACGCCGATGGCCGACCCGGTTCCATGTGCGGCAATGGGGGGCGTTGCATCGTCGAATTTGCCCATAGTTTGGGATTTTTGCGCCATTGGCCCGTGTTTGTGGCTCCGGACGGCCTGCATGAAGCCACTTGGGACACCGATAGCGCGTCGATTGGGCTGAAGATGCAGGATGTGACTGGCTGGGAAGTGGGCGATGGTTATTTTTTTCTTGATACCGGCTCGCCCCATTATGTCAAGTTGGTCGATGATGTCGGCGCGGTCGACGTGGTGACCGAGGGCCGCAAAATCCGCTACGGAAACACCTACGGCCCGCATGGAGGCACCAACGTTAATTTTGTGGAGCCCCACAATGGCGGCCTGCGGGTGCGCACTTATGAGCGCGGGGTCGAGGATGAGACTTTTTCTTGTGGCACTGGGGCGGTGGCCAGCGCCGTGGCAGCCCACTTGGCCGGCATCCTACTAAACAATGAAGCTCAGCAGACCGTCACCATTAGCACCAAAGGAGGCCAATTATCGGTTTCCTTCACAAAAGAGCCGCACCGATTTGCGCAAATCTGGTTGCATGGCCCCGTCGCCAAGGTGTATGAAGGTAGCATTGAGACTGAATCCTAAGGGGAGCAACTTCCGCTTTTTACTGTAGACCATGACACTTTTTATTGCCCATTGGTATCGCCCCCTAATTGTTGTCTGCTTTTTTTTGGTAGCTAGCCAGGCCAGCGCACAATTGAGCGGCCGCCCAAACCTCCAGTTTCGCCACATTGGCTTGGCACAAGGACTTTCACAGAACAATGTGCAGGCAATTTTGCAAGACCGAAAGGGGTTTGTTTGGTTCGGCACGGCCGATGGCCTCAATAAATTTGATGGCCTAAAAATGGTGCGCATCTATCGAAATTCGCTGATCGATTCCACTTCGGTGACGAGCAGCCGCGTAGGTGCATTGTGGGAGGATCGGCAAGGCTATATCTGGGTGGGGAGCACCGAGGGCTTGGATCGGCTCGATCCCAAGACAGAGAAGTTCCGGCATTTCCCCATTGCCCTGCCCGATGCCCCAAACCGGCGCCTGGGCATGGTACTGGCCCTTCATGAAGATCGGTTGGGCAACATGTGGGTGGGAACCTTCGGGAACGGGATCCTCAAGATTGATGCTGACCGTAAAGTAGTCCGCTTCTTCCAGCACGATCCCGAAGAACCCCGCACCGTGAGCAATGACAGCGTCTATGCAATCACCGAAGATGCGCGGGGCGATCTTTGGTTTGGGACAGGCGGCGGCGGCTTGGAACATTACGAAGTTGCCAATGATAAATTTATCCATCATCGCCACGATCCCCGGGATCCGACCAGTCTTAGCAGTGATTTGGTGAGTGCTTTGGCCGTTGCGCCCGATGGCAAAGTGTGGGCCACCACCTACAACGGTGGCCTCAACCGATTTGATCCCCAAACCCAAACCTTCACCCGTTTCCAATCCAACCCAGCCGATCCAACCTCACCGGCCTCGGACCAGATGGAGTCGCTTTTATTTGGCCCCGATGGCCAGTTGTGGATCTGCACCAACAACGGCCTGGATCTGATGTACCAGCAAGCAAACGGGAAAACAGGCTTTCACCACTTTTGCCATTCCCCAGCCAATCCGTCGAGCTTGAGCAGTGATGCCACATTTGCCATTGCCGCCGACCACACGGGTGGCATTTGGGTGGGAACGACCAACGGCGGGGCCAATTATTTTCACCCCAATACCATGCGGTTTGTCCTTTATCAGCACAATCCATTGCAATCCACCAGCTTGAGCTACAACGTGATCCGGTGCATTTTTGAGGATCGGTCGGGCAATCTCTGGGTAGGGACCACCAAGGGCGGCCTGAACGTGGCTACCCCGGCCCAGCTCAGCCGGGGTGAATTTCAGCATTACCGCCACCAGCCCCAAGACCCCAGTTCACTCAGCAGCGATGAGATATACACGGTATTTCAAGACAGCCGGGGCAATATTTGGGTGGGGACCAATCAAGTGAACCACCCCGGCCTGAACCGCTTTGTGCCCCCCAAAATTCCCGGTGGGAGGGGCAGGTTTGAGCACTATGATCTTTCGCGGGGTCAGCCGTTGCTGCGCACCAGCAACGTGGTGCGGGCCATTCAAGAGGATCTGGAAGGGAATTTATGGGTGGGCACCCTCCAAGGCATGCTCAGGGTCACTTGGCGAGCCCCCGGCGACTGCCAGATCGTGGCCCAAAGTGACGCCAATGAACGAAATTTATCGGCCACGTCCATTGCGCGAGACAGTAAGGGCCTCTTTTATATCAGCACCCTAAACCGAGGTGTAGCAGCGATGGATCCAATAACGGGCAAAGTGTTGCGCATCTATGACAAAATACAAAATTCGGCCAACAAAAATGGATTGCCCGAGAATTACGTTCGCGGTGCTTATTTAGAAAACGATTCCATCTTGTGGGTGGGTATGAACACCAATGGCTTGGGCAGGCTCAATACCGTTACAGGTAAAGTAGAGCGGTTCAACCGATCGAATGGCTTATTGGAAAATACTGTTTACGGGTTGCAGGGCGATGGGCAGGGAAATCTCTGGCTCGGAGGGGGCTATGGTCTGACCCGCTTTAACCTGAAAACCTATCAAGCCCACTATTTTGATGAGAGCGATGGGTTGCAGAGCCGCGAGTTCAACACCAATGCCCACGCAGTGGGCCACGATGGGCGCGTCTTTTTTGGGGGCATTAAGGGGTTCAACGCATTTTATCCCAGCCAAGTGGCCAATGCCAGCTTCAGTGCCCCCCCACCGGCCATTATCAGCTCCCTGCTGCTTTTTAACCGCCCCTTTGCCAATTACCAAAGCGGGGTGCTGACCAAAAACATTGCTTACGCCGATACGCTGTATTTGTCTTATGACAGCACCAACATTACGCTCCAATTTGCTTTGCCCGTTTTTTATGCACCAGAAAAACATTTGTTCCGCTATCAGATGGAGGGGGTGGACAAAAACTGGCTCACCACGGCCGCCGGCTACCCGGGAGCGGCCTATTCCAATCTGTCGGCTGGCCATTATGTGTTCCGGCTGTGCGGGATCGATCAGCGGGGGCAGCAAAGCCAGTCCCCGACGGTGCTGCACATCGTGGTCAGGCCCCCCCTTTGGCAGCAGCCCTGGGTATTGCCCTGCTTCATGCTCTTGGGCTTGGGGCTGGCGGCTTACTTTTATTGGTTTTCGTGGTCTCGAAAGCAAAAGCTGGAGTATCAGGTGAGGGAGCGCACCGAACTGATTTTTTTCCAAAAAGAGGAGATTTCGCAGCAAAAAGTGCTGGCGGAACAATCCCTGACCAGCCTGCGGCAACTGACCGACATTGGCAAACTCATCACCGCTTCACTGTCGGCCGAAACCATCGTGAGCACTGTTTATAAGAATGTTTATGAACTGATGAGTGCCGATGTGTTTGCCATTGGCATTTTCAACTCGCCCAACAACGCCCTTGATTTTATTGGGCGGCACACGGCCGGTGCCCCCATGCCCCCGGTGAGCTTTCACCTCGACGGCCCCCCCCGCCTGTCCATCCGCAGTTTTATCCACCGGGAAGAAATCATCATTCAAGACTACGAAAAAGAATTTGGGGCCTATTTTCAAGAGATCCAGCCCTCGCAAGTGGGCGAGCAAGTGGCCCAATCGATTGTGTATTTGCCCTTGATCGTTCACGAAAAGTCACAAGGGGTCATTACCGTCCAGAGTTTTCAGAAAAATGCCTACCCACCCTATTACCTGGAGATTCTCCGCAATTTGGCAGCCTACACGGCCATTGCCCTAGAAAATGCCGATGCCTACCGCCGGCTGGAAGAAGTGAATGATGAACTCAGTTCAGCCCACGGCCAGTTGGTGCAGTCCGAAAAATTGGCATCCCTGGGGCGAGTCATGGCCGGGATTGCCCATGAGATCAACAACCCGCTCAATTTCGTGTTCGGTGGGGTCATCGGTTTGGAAAAAAACCTCACCGCCCTGTTGGAAATTGAGAATAAATTTGAAGAACTGAACCAAGTTATCCATGACGGATATTTGCGCGACAACGTGATGAGCATTTTGGTACAAACCGAACAGCTCAAGGAAAAGTACAATTATGAAGAAGTGATCAGCGATCTCCATATCCTCATGCGGGATATCAAGGAAGGAGCAAGCCGAGCAGCAGAAATTGTAAAAAACTTGCGCAATTTTTCCCGAATCAGCCAAGATGATTTTTACCCCGGCGATTTGCACAAGGAAATTGATTTTTCACTTACTATGTTGCGCTACAAAATGGAAAAAAATATCAAAATTGTGCGCAATTATGACGAAAAAATGCCAATTATATTATCTAATCATGGTCGATTGAATCAAGTATTTACCAATATACTGGAAAATGCCATCCAAGCAATCACTGGAACTGGCATCATTACCATCACCACCCAAGTGAGGAAAGAACATATAGAAATCACGATTAAAGATACTGGCAAAGGCATGAGCGAGGCCGTCAAAGCCAAAATCTTTGAACCCTTTTTCACTACCAAAGAAGTGGGCAAAGGCACAGGTTTGGGCTTGGCCGTGTCTTTTGGCATTATCCAAGATATAAAAGGGAGCATCCAAGTACACTCTGCTCCCCAAAAAGGCGCGGAATTTGTGATAACTTTACCAAAAATTACATTGAACAGTTAACACCATAGAGGCGCATGCAAAAGGAAAAATATAGCATATTGTATGTAGATGATGAAGAAGCGAACCTAAATGTGTTTAAGGCTGCTTATAAGTGGGACTATAAGATTCATACCGCGATCTCAGGCGTCCATGGGCTGGCATTGCTGGAACAATACCCGATCGATCTCGTGATTACTGACCAGCGGATGCCCGATATGGACGGGGTAACGCTGCTCAAGCAAATCACGGCCCGCTACCCCGATATTGTCAAAATATTGTTGACCGGTTTTAGTGAGTCGGAGGTGATCATTACTGCCATCAATGAATGTGGCATTTACCGCTATATCTCCAAACCGTGGGACGATACCGAAATGCGGCTTTCCCTCCAGAACGCCCTTGAAGCCTACACCCTCAAACAGCGAAACCAACACCTGATACATGCCTTGCAACAGGCCAAAGCTGAATTGGAGCAGCGCGTTGAAGAGCGGACGGCGGAAGTGCGGCGCCAAAACGAAGAGATTGCCCAACAAAAAGAAAAGCTGACCCTCAATTATGAACTGCTGATGGAGGCCATGCGAGAAAAAAACAGCATCATTGGCATCGTGGCCCACGACCTCCAAGCCCCGCTCCGGCGGATCTCGGGCCTGATCGAGCTTACCAAAATGGTGACCGAACAATCAGAACAGGCCCAATACCATAACCTGTTGCAGAAAGAAGTCAGCCAAGGAATCCGCTTGGTACAAAACATCCTGTTTGCCGAAAAATTGGAAGAACAGACCGACGAGCCGGTGTTGGAAGCGGTCGACTTGAGCCAAGTCATTTGGACCATTGTGCAAAAGTATGAAGGCATGGCCGCCCAGAAAGGGCTGACCGTTCAGCTGGAAAACGTAACGAACCCCATTTTTGCCTCAGCCAGTGCAGATTACATTACCCGCGTATTGGATAACCTGGTATCAAATGCGGTTAAGTTTTCCCCCAACAATGGGGGCGGGCTCATCGTTGTCCGATTGGCCAAGCACAACGGGCAAAAGGCCAGCATCCAAGTGCAGGATCAAGGACCGGGGTTTAGTGACGAGGACAAAAAGAAAATATTTAAGCGTTTCCAAAAATTGAGTGCCCAGCCCACCGGCGGCGAATCCTCGACGGGCTTGGGTTTGTCCATCGTCAAGACGCTGGTGGATAAAATGAACGGTGAATTGCTGGTGGAAAGTGCCGCCAATGCCGGAGCTACCTTTATCGTTGTTTTGCCCTTGCATTTAGCCGATTGACCCCTTCCCTTCATTATCCCACGGGGCCAAACTCGGGTTTCAAGAGTTGGTACAGCCGCTCAAACTGGCCCACTGCCGTGGCATAGACCTGCCGGTGGGCCGGTTTGGGCAGGTATTCGTGTTTGGGAATGGCAAAACGGGCCGCCTCGGACAAATCGCCGATCACTCCCAATCCCTTGAGCCCGATCAACGCCGCTCCCCAAGCGGAACTTTCTACGCTTTCGGTCAAATAAACGGGCTTGTCAAATACATCGGCCAAGATCTGGACCCAGGCCGGGGAGTGGGCAAAGCCACCCGAGGCATACACCACTTCCGAATGCTGTCGCTGGTCCAGGATCTTGGCAATCGTGAAAAGGGCAAACACTACTCCTTCCATGCAGGCGCGGGTAAAATGGGCATGGGTGTGGGTGGTGGTTATCCCGAAAAAAACCCCTTTGGCGCGTGCGTTCCAGATGGGGGCCCGCTCGCCCAACAAATAGGGCAGGCACAGCAGCCCATCGGCCCCCGGTGCGATGTCGGCCACTCCAGCCACCGAAGCAGAGGCCGGGGCAAACTGATCCCTCCACCAATCCAATATGACGCTGCCATTGTTCATGCCCCCACCCGCAACGTAGTGGCCATCGGCCAAGACATAACAAAAAGTACGCATCTTGGCATCGGTTTGGATGGTGGGGGCCGCAATGCGTACTGCCCCGCTCGTGCCCACGGTGACGGCCATCCGGCCCGGGGCGATGACCCCCGACCCCAAGTTGGCCAAACAGCCGTCACTGCCACCAACAAAAAAGGGAGTCTGACCAGGGATGGCCATTTGTGCCGCCAAGGCTGGGGCCAAGCCCGTGCAGCGGTGGTGCGCCGGCACTGGTACCGAGAGCCGCTCCGGGCTGATCCCCGCCATTGCCAGCGCCCCGGCGTCCCAGTCGAGGGTGGCCAAATTGAACAGGCCGGTGGCTGAGGCCAGCGAATGGTCGATCAAGTAGGTGCCAAAAAATTGATAAAAGACGTATTCTTTGATCCCGATGAACTTGTGGGCTTTGGCAAACAGGCGGCTTTGGTGGCGGGCCAGCCATTGGAGTTTACAAAACGGTGACATGGGGTGGATCGGTAGGCCCGTCCGCTGGTACAATGACTGGGCGATCTCTCCCGCCCGAAGATGGTCGGCTTCGGCACTGGCCCGGTTATCGGCCCAGATGATGAGTGGGGTAAGCGGGCGGCCAGCGGCATCCACGGCCATCAGGCTGTGCATCGCACTGCTGAAACTTACCCCGAGCAACTGCCCCGTTTGCATCATGCGCTGCACTTGGCCAATGCAGCCGACTACGGCCTCCAAGATCAGGGCAGGATCTTGTTCGCTCCAGTCGGGGCGCGGGTGGATCATGGGATAAGCAATGCCCTGGCGCGCCAGTATTTTTCCGCCGAGGTCAAACGCAACGGCTTTGGTGCTTGTAGTGCCGATATCTACACCAATAAAATAGTCCATATTAAAAGTTCCTAGGATCCTTCCCGAACGGATGACACCCTTTTAAGGTTTGCGCCAAAACTGGCTATTTGCCTAAACACTGCATCCATTCAGGTTAAGTGGCTGGTGCTAAATCAGTTGATAATTAACCAGCCAATTTGCTTCCGTACCCTTACTCGCCATTGGGAAAAACCACGCACTGCCGCGATTGGCGCCCGATCGGCCTCTATTACCTGCTCAAAGCCCTCTATTGCATTTAAGCGGGGGCTTGAATGGAGGGGCCGCTGATTTTTGATTGGGGGGTGGGTGCTGGCGTGGGGAAAGCGCGGAGCAGAAGCATAACCCCCCACACCACAGCCCCAAATGCCACGGTGCTACCCCCCAATATCCCCAGATCCGACAAGCCAAGAGGCACAATGTCAAAAAAAGTACTCAATGGACTATACATTAGCCCAGCTTGCAAGGTGAGCGTTCCTCCCACTGCCACCCAAACCCAGCCATTGGTAAAGATTGGCGTGCGAAAATAGGCCCGGATGGCAAACAGGATTACCATTTCGGCCAAGGCTATGAATTGGAAAACGACGGTTCGGGCCGTGCCGATCTGCGGGCTGTCAGTAACGTGCCCATTGTACCACACAAAGAGCGCAATGGCCGCTCCCCCGCTGAGAACGCCCAATATGACCAAAAAAATCAGCAATTCCCGGGGCAATATGCCGGTGTTGAGCGGCAGGGGCTTGCGCTCCATGATGCCGGGCCCATGAGGATCCATGGCCAGGGCCAAAGCGGGCATCCCGTCGGTCACCAAGTTGATCCACAGCAGCATGATGGCCGTGAGGGGCAAGGGCCAGCCCAATACCACGGCCACCACCACCACGATCACCTCCGACAGGTTGCCGGTCAACAGGTGCAGAATGGCTTTTTGGATATTGTCATAAATGCCCCGGCCTTCTTCTATCGCATTGACAATGTGGACAAACGAATCGTCCATGAGCACAAAGTCGGCTGCCTCTTTGGCCACGTCGGTGCCCGAGCCTACTGCCACCCCAATATCGGCTTTCTGGAGGGCAGGTGCATCGTTTACCCCGTCGCCGGTCATGGCTACTACATTTTGCTGTTTTTTCAAAGTGGCTATAATGCGCATTTTGTGTGCCGGGGTCACTCGGGCAAAGAGATTGGTCCCATTGGCCAAGGCCTGGTCCAGTCCATCGTCCGACAGTGCATCGAGGGCCGGGCCGTCAATGGCCAAGCCGGTGATCCCGATTTGTTCTCCAATGGCCTGGGCCGTCACCAAGTGATCGCCGGTGATCATCATCAGCCGGATACCCGCCGCTTGGGCCCGCCGCACCGCCTCGGTCACCTCGGGGCGGGGCGGGTCGATCAGGGCCTGCAACCCAACAAAAATCAGTTGGCTTTCATCCTCCGGACGGAGGGCGGTGGCTTCTGCGCTGGGCAAGGGCTTGTAGGCAAACCCCAACACCCGCTTGGCTTGCGTGGTATAGTGGTTGACTTGCTGCATGATCTGGGCCTTGGTCGCCTCGTCCATTGGCCGGGCCTCCTCCTGCCACGCCTTGTCGCATTGCTCCAGCAGCACATCGGGGGCCCCTTTGACCAGCAGCAAAGTCTCCTCGCCATGCTGTACAGCCACGCTCATGCGCTTGCGTATGGAGTCAAAGGGAAGTTCGGCCAAGCGCTGGAAACCGGTGATATCTGCCCCAGCTTTTTGGGCACTGGCCAGCAGGGCGGCTTCCATGGGATCGCCCGTAATCTGCCATTGGTTTTCTTTTTGGTAGAGCGAAGCATTGTTGCAGAGGGCCCCGATCTGGAAAAGCAGAGGGCCCGCTTGCCCGCTCACTTCGCCCTCCGGCTGGTAGCCGATCCCCGCCAGGTGGGCTTCCCCGACCAGTGACCAAGCATCAGTCACAGTCATTTGGTTCTGGGTCAGGGTGCCCGTTTTGTCCGAACAGATGATGTTGCACGAGCCCAGGGTCTCGACCGAGGCCAGCTTTTTGACCAACGCTTTTTTGGCCAACAGCTTTTTGACCCCAATGCTCAGGGCAATGGTGACCACGGCGGGCAAGCCCTCGGGCACGGCGGCCACAGCCAGTGACACCGCCAAGAGGCAAATCTGGAGCAGGCCGCTCCAAGTAAAGGTGTGTTGAACAACCTGCTCCACCACAAAAACACCGACCATAAGCGCGCAGATGCCCAATACGACATAGCCCAAGTTGCGGCCAAATGCCTCGAGGCGAAGTTGCAAAGGGGTGAGCTCGGTTTCTCCCTCGTGGAGCATGGCTGCTATTTTGCCCATTTCGGTGGTCATGCCGGTAGCTATCACTACTGCTTTGCCGGAGCCGTCGGCCACGTTGGTGGCGGCATAAATGCAGTTGAGGCGGTCAGCAATCGGCAGGTCGCCCGGGAGGGCATCGGTCGTTTTGTCCACGGGCACGCTTTCGCCCGTGAGCGAAGCCTCGCCCACTTTCAGTCGGTTGGCGGTGAGCAACCGGGCGTCGGCCGGGATCTTGTCGCCTGCCTCCACCATCACCACATCGCCGGGCACCAGTTCTTCGGCCCCAAGGGTACGCAATTGGCCATCCCGATACACCTTTGCCTGCCCTGCATCCAACTGTTTGAGGGCTTGCAAGGATTTTTGGGCGCTCAGTTCCTGCCAATACCCAATGCCGGCATTGGCCAAGAGGATCAGCAGGATGATGGTGGCATCCACATATTCGGTAGTAATGGCGGCCAAAAAAGTGGCTACCAGCAAAATATAGACAATGAAAGATTTGAACTGGTTGAAAAACAACCGCCAATGGTTGATCGGGACTTGGGCCAGCAAACGGTTGGGGCCATACTGAGCGAGCCGGTGCTCAGCTTCGGCTTGCGCAAGGCCAGCCTCGGTGCTTGCCAATTCCTGGAGCACGGCATCGGCACTGAGTTGAGAATGGTTTGGCATAGCGTAAATTGGGTTGTGGCACTGTTGATGGGTTGGATCTCGTAAGAGGTAGTGGGTGAAACCCAAGTGTTCGCCATCTTGGCTGGTTATCAAAGTTAGGTTTTTTTGGCAAAAAAACCAACGTTGCGCGGCCATAAAAAAATAAGAGGGTTGGATATTGGGGGGTTCTTAAAACAAAAATCTAGCAGACAGGGTTACTTGTTAGGCTTTCAGGTATTAAATGCAAAGCCTTTAAACAAAACTAAAACACTATTTTTATGAAGTTTTTAAAACCTATCACAGCCGTGTTCATCATGATGGCTGTTGTTTCTGTAAGCATGACCAGCTGCGATGACAGCAAGAAAAAAGCGGAAGCCGCTGCTGCTGCTGCCAAAGTAACCGAAGACTCTTTGGCAATGGTGGAAGCTGCCAGCCGGACAGCTGATTCGTTAGCGTCGGCCTCTATGCCCAAGTCGATCGCGGCTACGGCAATGGGCAACCCTGCCCTTTCCACCTTGGTGGCTGCTTTGGGCGCTGCTGAGCTGGTAAGTGTATTTGAAGGTAGCGATGCCTACACGGTGTTCGCCCCAACCAACGATGCCTTTTCCGCCATCCAAGCGACGGTCGACAAACTGTTGAAGCCTGAGGCCAAAAGCAAGTTGGCCAACGTGTTGAAATACCACGTAGTGGCAGGTACTTTGAAGGCGGCCGATCTGAAAGATGGCCAAAAATTGAAGACTTTGCAAGGCGAAGAATTGACCGTGATGATCAAAGACGGCAAAGTGATGATCAACGATGCCGAAGTGGTTACTGCCGACGTGGCCGTAAGCAATGGCGTAGTTCATGTGATCAACAAGGTGGTAGTTCCCAAGAAAATGTAATTTGAGGTTTACCCTCTTATTGACCGGCCCGCCCAATATTGGACGGGCCGGTTTTTTTGCGCTAGGCCATGATTTTCGGGTGAGACAATGGGGAAATAAACCCCTGACCACCCCACTAATTTAGAGGGTAAGTGCATTTGGTCGGACTGTCACTTGAAAACAAATCACAGGCCTCCCCTTAAAGAATTAATCACGATTTCATCAACCTTTAAGGTTTAAAAACATTTCATCAACAATTTTTTAAGCTTTGATGAACAATTATTTTTGGTGTTCGCCTTGGTGTTGGGCTGGGCTTAATTTGCAGCCAATCAAAGCACTTGTCACCAATGAAAAGAAATGTACAGCGATGGGGACACCAAATGGTCGTGTCCCTGATGGGGGTGTTTTTATTTTTGCTCTTGGCCAACCCCATGTATGGGCAGAGCATGTCATCGGTTAGCGGTTTTGTCAAGGCTAAGAAAGGAGAGCCTCTACCTGCGGCCACGGTTATCATCCGTAATGAATCCACCGGTTTTCAGGCCGTTACCATCACCAATATCGATGGGCGTTTTGTCATCAACCAACTTCCCCTGGGAGGTCCCTACTCTATCACGAGCCAGTTTGTGGGCTATGGCAGTTTGAAAAAAACGGGCTACACGTTGGCTGTGGGCGAAAATTTGCAGGTTAATTTTGAACTCGACGAAACCGCGCAGGAACTTGAAACCGTCACGATAAGTGCCAGCGACGAAGTGGCCCAGCGCATATCGCCCGTGGGGGCAGCTACACGCTTGGGCGTGACCGAGGTGCGCAACATGCCCACCAACGGGCGCAGTTTTCAAGACTTGGCCAACCTGAGCCCAGCCGTGGGCGGGGGTAGCCCGTTTGCCATCGGGGGCACCCGCGAAAGCTCAACGGCCATCACCTTGGACGGGGGCAACCAACGCTACATGATGAACGGGGGCCTGATCTCGCAATACACTGTGTCGATGGAGGCCATCCGCGAATACGAAGTGACCACTAACGAGTATAATGTACTGGAAGGCCGCCAGGGCGGAGGCTCGGTGAACGTGATCACCAAGTCGGGCACCAACAATTGGACCGGCTCGGCTTTCTGGTTCAACCGTTCCAAGCGTTTCAAAGTATTTGGCAATGAACTCTTGGGCGGCACCCGCGATGCCAATTTCCTCAAGCAGCCTATCCGCGATTTCCGCATCAACCAATATGGCTTTTCGCTGGGCGGGCCGATCATCAAGGATAAGCTGCATTTTTTCACGGCCCTCGATTTTGAAGACCGCCGCGAGCCGTTCCCCATCCTCGATATCCGCCCCGAGACCGAGCAAATCGAGAACATCACGGTGGCCAACCTGGACCGTTTCACCCGGATTTTACAAGAAAAATATGGGCTGGACCGCTCCCAGCAACAGACGGGCGTATTTACCCGCGAACCTCTGAACCGCACCATATTTGCCCGCCTCGACTGGCAGATCAGCCCCAAGCACCGGCTTACCTTCCGTAACAATATTCTTTGGGGGCGTGCCCCGCTCACCGTTTCGGGCGACCAGGCGGCTCTTTGGGAATCTTGGGGCAACACCGAAATTGCCTCTTTTTCCAGCCAGTTGGGCCTGCGCTCTACCTTGGGCAAAAGCACGACCAACGAGTTCAAGATCCAGTTCCAGCGCGCCCAGCGCAATTTCTTGCCCAACTCGTATGCCCCGCGCGGGTTTGTATCCATCCAGTCCACTCTAGCTTCGGGGGCCAATGTGACCCGGCAGTTCCAGTTTGGTGGCAATCGGATTGCCCCCGAAGAGCAAGGCGAGCGGCAGTTGCAGATATCCAACAATACTTACCTGCAAAAAGGCAAGTTTTTCTTCACCTTCGGCACTGACAACATTGTCACGTTCACCAACACCCTGAACACCAACGAACAGGGTGGCCTGTTCCAGTTCCCCAGCTTGGACGCGCTCGATAACCTGGCCCCCACCCAGTTCACCCGGTTGGCGCCCATCAACCCGCAATCCAACGGCTTCGCGCCCTACCTCCGGTCCACCGCGCTCGACTTATCGGCCTATGCCCAAGTAGAGTTTGCCCCGATCAAAAACGTGAACATATTGGCAGGTTTGCGCTACGATGCTACCCTGTTTTTGCGTACCCCGGAGTATAACCCCCAAGTGGAGGAGGTACTGCGTCGTCGCACCGACGTGGTGGCCCGCGACTTGAACAACCTCCAGCCCCGGCTACAGGTCAAGTGGGACGTGTTTGGCGACCAGAAAACCACCTTCCGCATTGGGGGCGGCGCCTACTCGGCCAACATCGTCCACTGGGCGCAGTTGTCCAACATTTTGCAGTCGGGCATGAACCTGTCGGACCTAGCCCTGATCGAGAACCCAGCTACGCCGCAGCGCGAAATCCCCATCCCTGATTTCCCGGCCTACCGCCGCAACCCACTGGCTGTGCCCGGCCTTACAGGTACCCAGCGCGGGGCACCCTACCTCAACTTGGTGGGCGACAATTTCCAGGCCCCCACCACTTGGAAAGCCAATTTTGCCTTCCGCCAGTTGATTGTCAAGAAGTTTTACGTCGGGGTGAATGCCTACATGGCCCGCACAACCAACAACTTCATGTACCAAGACCTGAACCTGCGCCAAACCCCTGCTTTTACGCTGGCCAACGAAGCAAACCGCCCCGTATTTGCCCCGCTGACCTCTATCCTGCGGACATCGAACGAAAACCCGGCCACCGCAGCCGTGCGGGCCTATCCGGTGCCCAACCCTTCAGCAGTGAACAGCAATCCCTCGCTGGGGCGCACGCTGGAACTCAATGGCGTGTCCAATGTGTGGCAGCGTGGGATCATCCTCGAGGGTGGTGTGGTATTGCCCAAGGGCGGCAGCCTCAATGTGACCTATACCCTGAACCGCACCGAGGACGATAATTCCTACAACTGTTGCATCGCCCGAACCTCTACCCTGACGGCCATTGTGGGCGACCCGCGCGCCTTGGCCGAGAACCGGGGCGGGGCCAATACCGACTTCCGCAACAAGATCGTGGTGTTTGGCACTTCGCCCCAAGTCGCGGGCTTTCGGCTGGGCTTCCGCTATGTGGGCTTGGGGGGCACGCCCTTCTCCCCGGTCATCTTTGGCGACATCACCGGCGAGGGCACGGGCCTGTTGGTCAACTCCAACAAACGGGCCTTCCTCTTTGACCCGGCCACTATTCGGGCCAATCCCAATGCCACTCCCTTTGAGCGCGCCTTGGCCGATGGCATGGAGCGGGTGCTCAACAACCCCGACAACATAGGGCGCGACGTGTTGCTGGCCAACCTCAATCAAGTGGCCCCGCGCAACGAGATCTACAACCGGATGTGGCACAATATCGACATCCGCATTTCTTATACGCTCGACAAGAAGTTGATCCCCAGTTTAGGCAAAAACAGTGTGGAAATCTTGGCCGAGTGTTTCAATTTTGGCAATTTGCTCAACAAAGAAGCTGGCTCGCGCGACGTGGTGCCGGGCGGCAACCAAGTCTTGCTGCAAGCCTTGGGCATCGATCCGGTGGCCGAGCGGCAGGGACGGATCCAGTATGCCTACCGGGTCAACACCAATTTTGGCCAAGTGGTGCGCCAAGGCGACCCGTTCCAGATCCAATTGGGCATCCGGTACAATTTTAACTAGACTGCCGGCGGGCGAGCAGCAGCGCACGCAAATGTCCGCCCCATTCATCCGGGAGCAAAGCGCACCCAGCCTGCCGAATTGGCGGGCTGGGTGCGCTTTTTATGCAGGTGTGCTAGTCGAACCGGATGGCCCTGGTGGGCAGGGCACGGGCAGTGATGACCGTGGGCAGTCGTGCGGTCATGGGGCCAATGGCAAGACTTGGACAAAGTCGCAGGCGTGCCGCTATCCCCGCTTGAGCACTAGTTCCTCCCCTTTGGCACACTCCTTCTCGAGCATTTTACCGTTTTGGGCAGTGCCGTTCAGGGTCCATTTTTCGCCCAGTCCGTGCACCAGGCGCAATTTGCCACCGTGCAGGCTTTTGACCCGGATCTCGGCCGTTTTGCCATTTTTCACTTGGCCGCTCACCAAAAAAGCCCCCTCTGTTCGCAGGCCCGTAAAGGAGGCCGCTTGCCACCCCAGCGGAATATCGGGGAACACGTAAATGCCATCCCGGCGTTCTTGCAACAGCAGCTCGCACACGGCACTCAAGGCCCCAAAGCCGGCATCCATCTGCATGATTTCCGAATTGGGCTGGCCCGCGGGCAGTTTGCCGCGCACGGGCGAGCTCAACACGCTCAGGCCCGGGGAGTAGGCATCGTGCAGGGTCCCCCGCCCTTCGTTGCAAAAATTTTCGCGCCACCAGTGCAGCAAGCTCACCGCGCTCTCCGACTGGCCCATGCGGGCCCGCAACGTGGCCGCCCACGGCACGCACCACCCGCTCCACGCCCCCATGCCCTTGGCCGTCCAGTTTTGGAGCGACAGCCGCACGATTTCTTGGTGGGCCGGACTGGCCGGGTCGTAGGTCTTGAACGGATAAATGCCCGCCAAGTGCGAGTGGTGGCGGTGGCTCTCGATCAGGCCCAACCCCTCCCAGAGCGCAATCTGTGGCTTGGCTGCCCCGAACCAATCAAATTCTTGGACAACTGGCTGAATTGCAGTGCTGTACGGGGGCAGTTTGGCCTGCACTTCCAGCCAGCGCGGATCCACCGCCCCACCCAACAGGGCGGCCGCTTGGGGCAGCAGCTCGGCCACACAGTGGAGGGCGGCCAATTGGAACGAGGCATTTTTGCCCCAAGCATCCATGCGGCTGCCCCGGTACTCGGGACTGACCGAAACCGGGAGGGTGAATGCTTCTTTGCCCGAGGCATCGGCCCCTTTCTCGAGCATGGCCCAGTAGCCCTCAAAAGCCCCCACCAATAGGGGATAGGCTGTTTCGCGCAAAATTTGGGGGTCCATCGTGTAGCGGTAGTGCTGCCAGGCCAGTTGGGCCATCCAGGCGGTGCAAGCATGGTCGATGGTCCCGGTCCAAAAAGTGCCCACCACTTGGCACCGGTCGTCCACGGCGTGGGGCAGCATCACGGCCCCCTCCCGGCCAAAAAACTGTTTGCCGTTGGCCTTGAGCTGGGGCATCCACTGCTGGAGCATGGCCCACACGGGTTTGAGGTGGTCCGGGCGGTTGGTGATCAGCGCGGGCAAGTAAATCATCTGGATGTTGATGTTGAAATGGTAGTCATTGCTCCACGGCGGCAATTGGTATTCTTCGTTGAATGCCCCTTGTAGCGTGGCGGCCACGCCGTGGGGAGGAGTCACACAAGCCTGCTTGTACAGCCCGTAATCCACCGTTTCTTGCAATACCGGGTCGGGCAACTGGATCCGGGGCACTTCGGCCCAATATTTTTTCCACCAGCCATCGGCGGTTTGCTCCAAGTTGGCAGGGTTGGTCAGGGTGATTTTCTTGATCACGTCCTTTTGGCACCCGCTGCCCAAGTGCGTCCCGATCAGGATTTGCCGCCCGCGCACGTTATAGGCCAGGGCCAGCGGCTCATCGGCGGGCAGCGTTTGGGTAAACCCCACCACTTGGCCGGTGCTTTCTTGGGTGTTCCAGTGTTCGGGTGGCTGCACACCCACTGCCTCCAGCTGGGTTTTGACGTGCTCCCAGCTGGCCACCAACTGGACGGTTACTTTGCCCTGCAAACTGATGGGCAGCTCAACCAAGGCTACCTCCTCCGGCACGGCCTGGCGAATGCGCAGGCGCTCCAGCTTGCCCTGGGGGCTTTTGACCAAGACCGCTACCTCGGCCCGGCCCAGTTGCAGTTCTCCGCGCACCAGCGCCCAGCCATTGGGCAAGTGCAATTCCACGCGGCCGCCCCCCACTTGCTGGGGCTTCTCGGGCAGGTTGGGGGCTTTTTGGGGAACTTCAAAGGCCTTTTTCAGTCCTGCGTCGTCATTGGCTTCCAGCAGGCGCTTCACTTCTTGGTAGGTGGTTCGGGCCGAGAAATTATTGCCGCCCCGGCGATCCCAGAAGCCGGCCCGCCCCACGGTGATGTTCAGGGTATTGTCCGAGCCCCAGATCATCAGTCCCTGCACCCCATTGCCGAGCAAAATGCCGGTGTGGGTGCGCGGTAGCGGAAAGTGCCAAATGAGAGGGGCGGGCTGGGCATGTGCCCACTGGGCCAGCCCGACCAATAGCAGGCAAACAAGCCAGCGGTTTTTTTGTGCGATCTTCATAGGTTTTGAATTTATATCAACATTAACGCAATTTGGCGATTAACCCGATTGGGCCGCTCGTTCGCCAAGGATTTATTTATGGGCCAAGCCAATTTTGGGTGTAGTTGGGCGCCAGTTGGGGAAATTAAAACCCTGATTTGCGGTTGTCCAAGCTAAATAAAATGCCGAATTTAGTCCCATTAAAAGTGTCATCATGCTGAAAGTATACTGCCAACGCTTGGGCGTTTCGGAGCAAGCAAGCCTTGCGGAGATCAAACAGGCGTATCGCCAAAAAGCCAAAGCAGTGCACCCAGACCGGAACCAAGCCGATGATGCCGAAGCTCAGTTTGTGCTACTTACCTACACTTTTGAAGATGGTTTGTTTGGGCTGAGGGTGTTAAAATCGTACCAGTTTACTTCGCCAAAAAACAATTCGCGGCCCTAAAGCGGTCCGGCCATTGGTAGGGCGGCAAAAGGAGGGGGCATTGGGTTGAACTTTTGGCGGGTAATTTTGCTTCTTAAGCATGGACACCACTTATCGCCCGGTCGATTGCAGCTTTTATGATGTATTGGAAGCCTTGGCCACCCAAAAAAAATACACCAAAATTCAGTATTTCACCGATTTGCGCGAGTTTTATACGGTCAATTCGGTGGTAAAGGATCTGCAAACCGAGCACCACGAAGAATTTATGCACTTGGCCACGGGCGAAAAAATCCGTTTGGATCGCTTGGTGAGCATAGATGGCGTGGTGAACCCCGCCCATTCCCACCTCCATGAATTTTCCTGTGATTGCTGATCTGCCATAAAGTCAGCCAAATGCGCCTTGGTTTGCCTTGGGCCAGTATTTGATAAGTTGAAAAAAGTTCGCGAACTTGCTACATTGTTGGGCAGGGGTCTGATTGGGGCTTGTCCCAGCCACCCCCGCCCAATGCCCTATTGGCCCAGGCAAGCCGTTACCAAGAACCCAACTCGGATGTCAAAAAACAAAAATAACCCGGTTGAAACCAAGGATGAGACCGTGCGGAGGTTTGAACAAATGTTGAAGGACGACGTGGTGCTTTTTTTTGACCTCGATGCCTTCGAACATATCATAGATTACTATTTATTGCAAAGCCAAACAGCCAAAGCGCTGAAAGCCTGCGAGATTGCACTGGCTCAATACCCTTTCTCCACCCAATTGTTGTCCAACCGGGCGCGGGTGTATGCCCAAGCGGGCCAGTTCAAAAAGGCCTTGGCCCAAGCCGACGAAGCGGAACGCTACAACTCCTCGGATGAGGAACTGATGCTGCTCAAAGCCTACATCCACACCGCGTTGGAACAGTATCGCCCAGCTTTGACCTACCTCAAGCGCGCCTTGCCCTTTGCTGAGGACAAAGACGAAATTCATTGCCGGATCGCCGAGACGTACATGCGCTTGGAAGAACCCAAAAAGGCCGCCGAAAATTTTGTGGAGGCCATCCACCTGAACCCCGACAACCAGCACGCACTGCTGACCTTGGCCGATATATTGGAAGAGTTGAACGAGAGTGCACGCGGGGTGGAAGTGTTGGCCAGTTTTGTGCGAGAGTCGCCCGATTCGCATTGGGCTTGGCACAACTTGGGAACTTTCCAAAACGAGATTGGGCAATACGATCAAGCCGTAGAAGGCCTCAAGCGCGCCATTTCACTCAAAGAGAGCTGCTCGCCAGCGTGGTTCAATTTGGGCCATGCCCACATGAACCGCCAAGAATATGGCCTGGCCAGCGATTGTTATGCCCGCACGTTGGAACTACAAGGCCCTGATGCTGAGCTTCATTGCTGTATTGGGGCGGCCCAGGAAAAGCAGGGCAAATTTGACTTGGCCAGCAAGAGCTACAACGCCGCCCTCAAATTGGATGAAAATTACGACGATGCCTATTTTGGCATCGGATCCTGCCTCAACTCACTGGAAAAATGGTACGAAGCCTTGCACTACCTGCGCAAGGCAACCAAACTCAATCCTTTCGAGGAAGGGTATTGGCTGGCGTTGGCCGAGGCCGAGTATGAAACCGGCAATGTGGTTTCGGCTTTGGAGGCGTATAAGCAGGCCGTTGATATCAATCCCGAAAATCCGGATACTTGGATGGACTGGTCCTATATCCTTTATGAACAAGGCGATTTCGCCCAAGCGGCCGATCTAGTCAAATCGGGGATTGATGACTGCCCCAACAACGCCGACCTCTATTATCGGCTGTGCGCCTACCTGATTTCGGATGGCAAATACAAGCAAGCCTTTTCTTATCTGGAAAATGCCCTAATTTTGGACTACGAAAAACATGTCGTGCTGTATGAGTTTTTTACTGAGACCGACATTCAAAAAGCACTACTAAAGATCATCAATCAGTACAAACAATGAACTATTTTTTGAAAGACCTGCCACCACGGGCCCAAAAGCCCCGGCAGAGTGGCCTCACCATGGTGATGGACAAAGGCTTGAGCCTCCGGGAAACCGAGGACATGTTGAGCACTTCGGCCGATTATATTGACGTAGTCAAACTTGGCTGGGCCACTTCCTACGTATTTCCCAACTTGCAAGAAAAGCTTGGGATTTACCGCGAAGCCGGCATTCCGGTCTATTTTGGTGGAACGCTGTTCGAGGCGTTTGTCATTCGGGGACAATACGAAGATTATTTGCGCCTATTGGACAAATATGACATTACTTATGTTGAGGTTTCGGATGGCTCCATTGAGTTGAACCACGACCTCAAGTGCGAGTATATCCGCAAACTGGCCACCCGGGCCACCGTATTTTCCGAAGTGGGCTCCAAAGATGCCGAAAAAATCATTCCGCCCTATAAATGGATCCAGCAAATGCGGGCCGAACTCAATGCCGGAGCTTGGAAGGTGATCGGGGAAGCCCGTGAGGGGGGCAATGTGGGCCTGTTCCGCTCCTCTGGTGAGGTAAGATCTGGTCTGGTTGAAGAGATTTTGACCCAAATCCCTTTTGACCGGATCATGTGGGAGGCCCCGCAGAAATCTCAGCAAGTGTGGTTCATCAAATATTTGGGGGCAAATGTGAACTTGGGCAACATTGGCACCAACGATGTAATCCCATTGGAAACCATTCGGTTGGGCCTGCGCGGGGACACCTTCATGACGTTTCTCAATAATGAAGTGAAGCTCAAACTAGATAGCCCTCCCGATGTGAACAAATAGGCCCCGGGGGTGTTTTTGATATTTTTTAGCAAAAAGTGCTGGCCCGATGGATTGGGCCAGCACTTTTTTGGTAGGGTCTGGGGCCGGGCTAGGCCAATATCCAGCGAAACTTGTATTCCAGTTCGGGCAGTTTCATGCGCTCGGCCACCCGCAGCAAACGGTCGGGCAGGCGCAGGAGGTATTCGCGTGCCTTCTCGCCCGATGGGGCCAAGTCGGTAAGTTCTTCCACTTTCCAAGTTTTGAGCAGTTCTTGCACAATTTCCACATAATCGTGGGCAGTGTAAACGCCCAGTCTTTGGGCGGCATTGGTAAAGTGGCCGTAAGTTTCCCCAATCCGGGTCCCGATTTCGCGCAGGAAATGGGCTGGCATCACTATTTTCTTGCGCATCATGTCTTCAAAAGCCAAAATCGCCTCATTGGGATCCACCTCGAAGATTTTGGAAATGAAGGCTTGGTACGCCTTGGCATGGCGGGCCTCATCGGCGGCCACCAGCCCACAAATCTTGGACAGGGTGGTGTCGCCCGCTTTTTTGGCCAAGGTGGCCACTCGGCGGTGCGAAACATTGGTGGCCACTTCCTGAAAACTGGTGTAGATAAAATTGCGATAAGGATCGTGGCCCGTCTCGATGTTGAACCCATCAGCGATCAGGTATTGGGTGGATGCTTCCACTTCGCGCATGTTCACTCGCCCGCTCAGGTACAGGTAGCGGTTGAGCAAATCACCGTGGCGGTTCTCTTCGGCGGTCCAAGCGCGGGTCCAGCGCCGCCATCCGCAGCCTTCGCCCAGTTCATTGATACCGTCCATCGCATAGAGCCACGATTCATAAGTGGGCAGCGCTTCTTCGGTAATCATATCGCCGATGAGCACGGCCAGCACATCATAAGACAACTCCTTGGCCCGCTCTTGGAGTTGCTTTACGTCATCAAAAAAAGATTCTCGTGCAGTATCAGGCAAATGATCAGCTGGTTGCCACATGTGCTCGGGTGGCTTCAAGTACTCGGTAACCGCGCCCGACACAAAGCCATCTAGGTGCTTTAGGACTTCCAAACGGGTCAATTCGGAAAATTTCATGCGTGAAAAAAGTTGATGGTGCGATGATTCTGTTCCATTCCATTAAGTAGGTCAAAGGTACTCAAAGGAACGGGTTAATCTTGGGAAAACTTTGAATTATTGGCAATTCTCGCTTAATTTTACGCTTAATCAAACAGCTTCCTCTTTTCGGTGATGTTAGCCGATAAAATCCGATTGATTGCCGGGGCTGGTTTTTACGCGCAACACCATGGAACACGAATATAACACGCACAAATCATACTTGGTGCTCAAGGAATATGGCCGCAACGTCCAAAAATTGGCGGAGTACCTCGTTACGCTCAAGAGCAAGGAGGAACGCACTGCATTGGCCAATGTGTTGATCAACCTGATGAAACAGCTCAACCCTACCGTGCGGGAAAACAACGATACCAACCAGCGGATTTGGGATCACCTTCATTTCATGGCTGATTTAAAGCTGGACATCGACGGCCCTTATCCCGTGCCAGAAGAAGGTTCGTTGTACAAAAAACCCAAGCGGGTGGCTTACAACATGAACCGCATCACTTACAAGCACTACGGTCGCAATGTTGAATTGTTGATCGACCGGGCGGTGGTGCTAGAAGATCCAGAGGAAAAAATGGCAGCATCGGTCTATATTTTCAAGTTGATGAAAGGCTTTTATGCCACTTGGAACAAGGAAAATACGGATGATGAAATAATATTGCAGCAGTTGAAGGAATTGTCGGGTGGGCGCATCGATCTAACCCCGGCCGATCTGCGTGCCGAAGGGGCCAACCAAGAGCGCAAGCACCCCCACCAAGGTCACCAACCCAACCTTCGCCAGCATCCTCACCAAGGTGGCCATCAGCACCGCAACAACCCCAATATTGGCAACACCAACGGTAACATTGGCAACAGTAATGTTGCTAATAGCAATAACAATAAAAACCCCAATAGTAATCCCAACTCCAACCCCAATAACCGTTTCAACAACCGCGATCGGGACAAACGTCGAAAATGAACCGGGTAGTTGGGCAAAAGGAATCCCGAGAACAGTCACTGCTGACTAGCATCGTTATCCTGCTGCACAGTGCGTGGTGTGCTTTCATTTTTGGCCTGATTTTCCTGTTAATTGCCCCCTTTTCCCTTTTGGCCAGCACTCGCCCATCTTGGCATGTGTGGGTTTATCGGCTTCATCTGATTTGGGGCATCGTATTTTTTCGATTGGCCGGCATTCGGGTGGCCATTGAACACCGGGCCGCGTGGACCGACCAACCAGCCATTTTTTGTCCCAACCATACGTCTTATTTGGACATCCCCATGGTTACGTATGCCCTCCGGCGTTTCTTTGTGTTTGTGGGCAAAAGTTCATTGGCCAAAGTTCCCCTTTTTGGCATCATCTTCACTCGCGTCCACATTCCAGTGGATCGGGACAACCTACGCAGCCGTTATGCTGTGATGAAAAAATCGCTGGCAGCCATTGACCAAGGCAAAAGCATCGTCCTTTTTCCGGAGGGCGGGTTCTCCGACACTCCGCCCCAACTGGCCCAATTTAAGGAGGGGCCTTTTCGGCTGGCCATTGAGGCCCAAGTGCCCATCATTCCAGTGACCATCCCGTTCAATTGGCTGATCCTGCCCGATCGAATCCCCCTCCGCCTCCACAACCAACCTGCCAAGGTAATTTTTCACTCCCCCATCCCCACGGTTGGCCTTACCTTGGCCGACGTGCCCAAACTCCAAGCCCAAGTGCGTGGCATCATCCAAGAAGAACTACTATTTCAGAATGCGTAACATCGAGAGGTTTATCTAGAGGTTACGCGCACGCAAAACGTGGCCCCAACGTGCGTTTCGCATTGACCAAAATGATACCGCCCACGGTCACCACCCAAATTTGTTATTGAAACACAAATATTTGAAAGACAGTTGGTTAGGTTTTTTTGGCGTCAAAAGAAGCGAGATTCCACCCTCTGGCCCAACAGTTCGGGCGTTGGGCCAGCTTGCCGGGCAGCAGCCCGGGCCGAGTGTCAGGGCCGGCCCAACCCCGACAATGCCTCGTGCAACAAGCCCGCGATGCTGATCAGGGTCACAAAATCGCCCTCGGCCCGAAGCGCATTGGGGTGGGAGTCGGTCACGCCGATCCGCTCAATGAGTTGGCAGTCCCGCAGTTTGGCCAGTGCTTGGTTGGAAAACAGCCCATGGGTGGCCAGCACAAAGATTTGGGTGGCCCCGGCCTCGCGGTAGGCGCGGGCAGCTTGCACCAGCGAACCGCCCGTACGGATCATGTCGTCATAAATGATGACGGTTTTGTCTTGTACGTCGGCATTGACCCCGGTAAGTTGAGTTTCACTGCCGCTGGATCGCCGTTTATAGACAAAGGCCGCCCGTACGTCCATGTCATTGGCCAATGATTCCACCCATTTGGCCCGGCCCGCATCGGTAGAAGCCAGCACAAAATCTCGGCCGGCCAGTTGGCGCGCTGCTGCCGTGATCAGCGGCTTGGCGTATAGGTGCAGCGTGCGGGTTCCTCCTTCAAAATAGTGGGGAATGCCCTCTGAATGAAGATCGACACAAATGACCCGGTTGCCAAAATAGGCTTGGGGAATGGCCGATAGCAAGCGCGCTCTGGTCTTGGCCGTGACCACTTCGCCCCATTTGGCGGCCCGCTCCATCGTGGCGTAACCGTAGAACGGGATGATGATGTTGAGTTTGCGGGCCCCCAGTTCCACTAGTCCGCAGGCCAGATCGTAAAGCTCGAGCGTGTCAGCATCGGAAATGCTCCCCCCGATCAGCACCACTTCCCGGTTTTCGATCAGTGAACCAAAGCGGTAATAGTGCTCTCCATCGGGAAAGGTAGTGGCCTCTATCACCCCAGCCTCATACTGGCCAGTTTTCAATAGTTTGTTTTTCAGGTAGTTGTAAGATTGAGTGGAAAAAACGAGCATTTGATCGGGGTTGGGCATGGCCAAGTGTGCGGGATTATTGAATAAAATAGATAAATTAACGGGAAAATTAAAGAAAGACCATCACAAACTTCTTATGAGAACGAAAAAGACATGTTTATCATCCTTGGCCTGTGGACTGTTATTGGCCGGGCCGATCATGGCCCAAGATTTCACCAAACCTGAGACCACCGAATTTTATGAGCCCGTGCCCAAGATCGTCAAACCGGCCCCGGTGGGCCAAGCGCCCTCGGATGCGGTCGTGCTCTTTGATGGTAAAAACCTGGACAATTGGGTGAGCGCAAAAGACGGGAGCGCCGCTAAATGGAAACTGGCCGACGGTGCAGTGACGGTCGTGGGCGGCACCGGCGACATTAAGACCAAACAGGAATTTGGCGATTTCCAATTGCACATTGAATGGCGCTCGCCGCAAGAGCCAGCCACCGCCAAAGGCCAGGGCCGGGGCAACAGCGGTATTTTCTTACAGGGGATGTACGAGGTGCAAGTGCTCAACTCCTATGAAAACACCACTTATACCAACGGCCAAGCGGCCAGTATTTATAAACAATCGCCCCCGATGGTGAATGCGTGCGCAGTGGCTGGCGAGTGGAACGCGTATGATATTGTTTACACTGCTCCCCGGTTTCGCAAAAATGGATCGGTCGAAACCCCGGCCTACGTCACGGTACTCCACAATGGGGTGATCGTACAGCACCATACGGCCATCCAAGGTACGACCGAGTACATTGGCCCGCCGAAGAACCCCATGCACGGCAAAGGGCCGATCCGGCTCCAAGATCATGGCAATCAAGTGAGTTTCCGCAACATCTGGATCCGGGAACTGTAACCGGTTGAAGGGCTCCTCACTTGTGGTTTTCCGCTCCCGTTTCGGCCAGAAACGGGAGCTTTTTTGTCCCTGCCAACGATCCCCGGGCTGGGGGGCGGCCACAAATTGGGCCATTTAGTGGGCCAACATCGATCCAAGAATTCAGTATCTTTGTGGGCTGGCCCAACAAGCAAAACCAAACCATCTTTGACCAGCACACTCCCAATCTTTCCATTTATGGCACAACCCGAAAGTGGCAGCGGCAAAATATTTGACCTAAAAGTCCTTTCCGGGATTTTTGTCTTCATCAAACCCTATCTGCTTAAATTTTATACGTTAATATTTTTAACCATCTTGATGGGCGTGCTGACCCCCGTCCGGCCCTTCCTCATTCAATACACCATCGATGAGTTTGTCATGTTTGGCAATATGGATGGTTTGATTTGGATGACTTGGGTGCAAATCGGCCTCGTGGTTTTTCAAGCATTGATCCAATTTTACAGCACTTTTTTGTCCAATTACATTGGCCAATATGTGATCCGGGACATTCGGGTAGCGTTGTACCGCCACTTGCTCAGCCTCAAGACCCAATATTTTGATCGGACTCCCGTGGGGCGGCTCATTACCCGCAACATCTCCGATGTGGAAACCTTGAACAATGTGTTTACCGAGGGTTTGGCGGCCATTGTGGGCGATATGCTCCAATTAATCTTTATTTTGGGCTTGATGTTCTACACTGATTGGCGGCTTACGCTGGTCAGCCTTTCCACTTTTCCGCTGCTGTTTTTGGCCACGTATATTTTCAAAGAAAAAATCAAGGCATCGTTCAACGATGTGCGCACCGCCGTGGCCAACCTGAATTCCTTCGTGCAGGAGCACATTACCGGGATGAGCATTGTGCAGATCTTCGGCAGTGAGGCCACTGAATACCAGAAGTTCCAGGAAATCAACCGTGAGCACCGCCGGGCCAACCTCAAATCGGTAAAATATTACTCGATCTATTTTCCGGTGGCCGAAGTGATCGGGGCCATTGCCACTGGGATGCTGGTCTGGTACGGGGCCCGGGGGGTCATCGGGGAACAAATGACCCTCGGCTCCCTCATTGCGTTCATCATGTACATTGGGATGTTTTTTCGGCCCATCCGCATGATCGCCGACCGGTTCAATACCCTCCAATTGGGCATTGTGAGCGGCGACCGGATCCTCAAAATCCTCACCAGCGAGGATCAAATTCAAAACACCGGCCACTTCAAACCCGCCACCATCCAAGGAAATGTCAAATTTGATGCGGTCTGGTTTGCCTACGAAGCCGAAAACTACGTGCTGAAAAATATCAGCTTTGAGGCCAAGGCCGGCCAGACAATTGCGCTGGTCGGGGCCACTGGGGCGGGCAAATCGTCTACGATCAACTTGCTAAGCCGCTTTTATGATGTCAATAAAGGCAAAATAGAGCTGGATGGGCGCGATCTGCGTGATTATGAGCTCGATTTCCTGCGCGAAAAAATCGGGGTGGTGCTGCAAGATGTGTTCTTGTTTTCGGACAGTATTTTGGCCAACATTACCTTGGGCAATCCCGATATCAGCCGGGAGCGGGTGTTGGCCGCCGCCGAGTTGGTGGGTGCGCTGCCGTTCATCGAGCGGCTGCCCGGCGGGCTGGACTACAACGTGATGGAGCGCGGTGCTACCCTTTCGGTGGGCCAACGCCAACTCATCTCCTTCGTGCGCGCCATGGTCTATGATCCGGCTGTCATCATTTTGGACGAGGCTACTTCCTCGGTGGACAGCGAGACCGAAGAACTGATCCAGCAGGCCATTGATAAAATGCTGCGCGGGCGCACCTCCATCGTAATCGCCCACCGCTTGGCCACTATTCAAAAAGCCGACAAGATTATTGTGCTCGACAAAGGCGAGATCAAGGAGGAGGGCACTCACGAAGAACTGCTGGCCAAAGGCGGCTACTACGCCAACCTGCACCAAATGCAGTACAAAGAAGTGATGGGCAAGGCCTAACCGCTGGGGTTGGTCTGATCGGTGGATGTAAGCCTTTCCCTCGAGGCCAGCAAGGCCGGCCTCGGAAAGCATCATTTCATGGGCGTTTCACTGGGGAAAGGTTGGGCGGACAGGAGTGCCCTTCCCCACAACCTGCTGCAAGTGCAGCAACACCGATATCGCCAAGAACGTCTCCCACGTCTCCCAAAACCCTGAGTAAAAGGGCAAGGATTGAGGTTTCGGGGGCATTTTGACCACCCAGCGCAAGCCCGAAGCGGTCAGGGCAAGTGATGACCACTGCCCTAGTGGGTCTGGTAACCGGGCCAACTATTGCCCAGCGAGTGAGCCAATCAACTTGGGGTTTGATTGCGAAAGTATTGCTTAATTTGCGATGAAATGGCCCGAGCCTTTTGCCCTTGGCCAATTGGCCGGGGTTTACACCTCAAACATCAGCGTATGTCCTCATTTCCACGGATAGTTTCTTTTGGCGAAATCATGCTCCGGCTGTCGCCCCCGGGCCATCAGCGTTTTACCCAAGCCAACAGCTTAGAAGTTGTGTATGGAGGCGGGGAAGCCAATGTGGCCGTTGGTTTGGCGCAGTTGGGCCATGATTCCGCCTATGTCACCCGTCTCCCGGGCCACGATCTTGGCCGGTCGGTCGCGATGTACCTCCGCCGGCTGGGGGTTGATACCCGCCCAATTCTGTACGGGGGCGAAAAGTTGGGGATTTACTTTTTGGAAACCGGAGCGGCCCATCGGGCCAGTAAGGTGATCTACGATCGGGCGCACTCGGCCTTTGCCGAAATCGGACCGGGCATGGTCGATTGGGAAAGGGTATTGGCCGGGGCCACGTGGTTTCATTGGTGCGGGATCACGCCGGCCGTGTCTCAGGGGGCGGCCGATGCGTGCCTGGAAGCCATCCACACTGCCAACCGCTTGGGGATCAAGGTGTCCACCGACTTGAACTACCGGGCCAACCTGTGGAAATATGGCAAAAAGCCCGTCGAGGTAATGCCCGCACTAGTGGCCGGCTGCGATCTGATCTTGGCCGGGGAAGATGTGGCCGAGATCATGCTGGGGCTGCAAGCCGCGCCCATGCACGGCGGCAGTGGCACTTCGGCCGATCATGTGCGGCAATTTTGCGAAAAGTTGCAACAAGCGTATCCCAAATGCAGCAAAGTGGCGGTTACGCTCCGGCAATCGGTCAATGCCTCCCACAATGCGGTGTCGGCCATGCTGTATGCTGGGCAAATGCTGTTTCAAGCCCCCACCCATGACATCACCCATATCGTGGATCGGATCGGGGCCGGTGATGCCTTCATGGCCGCGCTGATCCACGGTCAGTTGACCTATCTGGGCGATGATCAACGGGCGCTAGATTTTGCCACGGCGGCCTACGCCTACAAGCATACCATTCCCGGCGATGCCCTGGTGGCTTCGGCAGCCGAGATTGAGGGACTGATGCGGATGGACAATGCCGGCCGGGTGGCACGGTAGGCCCGATTTATTAGAGCGGAACGACCAATTCGGGCACCGGAGCTTGCTGATCCACAAATCGCTGGTAAATATGGCTGATCGACTGATAGGAACCTTCCAATAATTTGGGCATTTTGTCCGTTTCCACCCATTTCACTTTGGTAATCGCTTCGGCGGTTTGGGGCTTTAGGCGAGAATCATCGACACATTCCATGTAGTACCACGTTGTTTTTTTCAAGGTGTTTTCTTTGCCCTGCATGTAAGTGTGCCACACCGTGCCCACCTTGCGGATCAGTTTGGCCCGCACCCCACATTCTTCTTCCACCTCCCGGACGGCCGCCGTTTTCTTGTCTTCTCGGTTCTCGAGTTTGCCTTTGGGCAAGTCCCACTTTCCCAACCTTTTTATCACCAAAACACTATTGCCTTTCTTCACAATTCCGCCAGCAGCCTCGATCACCGTGAACTTGGCTTTGATCTCCTGTTTTACCTGTTCGTAATCTTGAGGCAAAAAGTGGTATTGGCGAACCAATGACAGTTTCGTGTCCCTGATTTGTTCATAAATAGCTAACACCTCAGTGGCATTGGAGATGTTGAGCACTACTCCAGGGAGATCAGCCACTGGCTTTTTTAGCACGTTCAACAAGATGTCGTTTACAAAAATTTTCATGGTGACCAATGCCTAGTTTGGTGGGTGGTGCCGTCGAGCGGCCAAAGCGAGTAGGGCAATAAACTGCCGCGAAGATAGCATTTGTGGCCGATTTAATGCCACTTGGATCAAACTAAGGGCCTGCCCCGGATCAAGCCAGTTTTTCGGGTGGCTCATCCTTAGGTGCGGAATCTGGGCCACCCGCTGTGTCTGGGCCAAGCTCAGGGGCATTGGGCGGCGGAACGTTGGTGGGTTGTTTCATGAACCAAAGCTTGCGGGCCTGTCCACCGGTCAATTTCTCCACCACCAAGCCCATGTCCAAGCTCCCCGCCAACACCAGTTCCCGGAGTTGTCCGTACAGGTAAGACACCAACAAAAGCAGTGAACCGATGAACAGGGTGGACAAAATGCGGCCCGAAACATTGATCCGCCAAAAATCGTACACGCCAAATTTGACCAAAGTAGCCCCCAAGATGAACAGGGACAGCATTCGGAAATCTTTCAATTGATAGCGAGTGCCGATCAGCAGGAAGGCAAAGGCGCACAAAGGCCAAAGGAGGGTGTAGCCAAACAAACGGCTGTTGTTTAGTATATCGTCAATTTTAAAGTCGTCATTGTACAGGAACACAACCAAGTGGTGATCGAACTCGGCGGTGGCGAAGAACACCACCCCAAAACCGACAAACCACAGCGCATAATCCCAGTGGAGTTGAGTCTCCTCGGCACGGATTTTTTGGTATTCGCTGTAAGCCAAGGTAAACAAACAAGCGATGCTGAGCACCAAACTGAAATAGTGCGTCACGAAGGTGTAGAGTGGGGCGCGGCCCGCCAAGAACAGGTTCCGTAGATCAACCACACCCAAATGGACGAACAACATATAAGACAGCACGGCAGCAATGAGGCTCCACCGCGCTACTTTTTTGAGCACGGTCACGTGTATGCGCTCGCTCACCACACCCAGGGCCAGGGCGAAGACACTGTTGTAGATCGCGATCAACAATCGCTGGTACTCCCGGTTAAAGATATTGTGCTTGTACAACTCAACGTTGCCCGTAGCATAGAACAACAGGAGCGCAAGGCCGCCCAAAAGGCCAATGTAGCTCTCCACCGTAAAGGTGAGCAACATTTCGGTCTTGTCCCGCTTGAGCAGCAGCAATATACAGCCCACCAAACCGATGATGGTAAGACCGGTGGATTGCCCGGCCAGATTGAACAAAAAATCCTCGCTCCCCAGCCAATATGCCCGGTGCCAAACGATCGACAATGCCACCAAGGACAGCGCCAGGGTAAAGGCCGAGAAATCGCGCAGGAGTTGCAACTTGCCCGCTTGAGCCAGCCAGATCAACCCGACCGTTTCCACCAGCCAATAAGCGTGGCGGCCGCTGGTCGATTTGAACAGGAAAGGAGCAGTGGTGGTGAGGCTGATCAGCGCAATGACGATCAGGTAGCGCAGCAGCTTGGCATCTTTCTGGGGGTTGCGGTAGAGGATCCAAGCGTAAATCCCATTGAAAAGCCCAAACCCCAGCATGAACAGTCCTAAATAGCGGTTGGTTAGACTGCTGGCCTCCAGTAAAATGTAAATGACCCAAAAATAGAGAATGTCATTGATGACAAACAGCCAATAATCGCGCTCGCTCAAGGCCACTTCGCCTTCCTCGGTGACCACCCGCCGGAGGCTATGAACGATGAACATGAGGAAAAACAGCAGGTAGAACAGGGTGGCGAACAGAAAACCGGTAACAAAAATGGACTCATCGCCAAGTTTGATGCGCATCAGGTACAGCCAACTGCCAAAAACGATGACGGTGGTCACAAAAGTGAGGTCATCTACCGACTGCCATTGTTTAATGTACCCCACTACTATCATTCCGGCATTCATCACCAACAGATAAGTGAAGAACAGGCCATAATTAACTTCATCGGCCCGGATCAAGAAGGGGGTCAAATAGATGCCGACCAGCGCCAGCAGGGCAAAAAACCAGTGGTCATAATAAAATGCCAAATAAATGGCCCCCCCGGTGATGCCGATCTTGAATGCCATGGCCCCCAGTTGGGGCAAAAAGTCATACTCGGCGTAGGACAGGTACGAGGTATAATACAAAATGCTCAGCCCGCCTGCCGAATACAGGATACTCATGGTTTCGTTTTTGACAGTGTTGCGGTAGCCGAGGTAGAACAACAGCCCCGCCGCAAAAGTCCCGACCAGCACTTGCTCCAGCGCACCCAACACTCCAATGTTGATACCATGGCGCACCAAAATGCCCAAGCCCAGGGTGAATACCAGCACCCCAATTTTGCCAATCACATTTTCGTACAGGTATTGCTCCAGATCTTGGCGGCTTCGTTTCAGGGCCTCGCGGGCCCGTTGCTGGTCGCGCTCAGAGAGAATGCTGGCTCTGCGCGGCCCTGCCACTGGCTGGACGATTTCTTCGGTGGCGGCTTGTTCCTCAAATGCCTTCAGTCTATATACTTTCTTTTCTATCTTGTCGTAATCCACCGTAGGAAACTCGGGATCTTCCACTTGGTCGCGGTCTTGTTGCTCGCGCTGGCGGAGGCTGGTGTGGAACGGGTAATGACTGAGGTTGAGAAAATCTTCCTCGGTCACGAAGGTGCTCTTTTGCCGGAGCAGTTCGTATTCCTCGTCTTGGGTGATGGGGAGGTATTCGTGCCCCTTGTTGCGGATCCGGTCGCGGTTTTGGGCCACCTCCTGTTTGAAAACTTCCAGGCGTTTGGCCAACTCATCCAATTGGTTGGGCTTGTCGTGCTTGTCCGGGGAGAGGGGATCGGGGCTGACCGGGGGGTTCATCGCGCTTGGATTGCTTTTATTTAACCAGCAAGATAACAAAAAAAGCTGGCCAAACGGTGGTTTGGCCAGCTTTTTTTGTTGCTGTTAAAATCAAATCTGACGGATTAGCCCAAGTAAGGGGCCAATACCAAGGCCACGATTGAGATCAGTTTGAGCAAGATGTTGAGCGAAGGCCCGGAAGTATCCTTGAACGGATCGCCCACGGTGTCACCCACTACTGCGGCCTTGTGCGGCTCCGACTTTTTGTAGTACATCTTGCCGTTAATGCTCACCCCTTCTTCAAAGCTCTTCTTAGCGTTGTCCCAAGCACCACCCGCGTTGGATTGGAAAATGGCCATCAGCACCCCAGTCACGGTTACGCCGGCCAATAAGCCACCGAGGGCTTCCTTGCCCATGCCGGGCATCAGGCCGATAATTACGGGTGAAGCCACGGCCAGCACGCCGGGTAGTATCATCTCGCGAATAGCAGCTTTGGTGGAGATTTCCACGCATTTGCCATATTCGGCTTTGCCGTCGGCTTCGCGGAAGGTCTTCTGATCGGCCACCGACCAGTCTTTCTCTTCTTTGTCACCATTGCGGCGCATCACTTCCAATGCCTTTTTCAGCGCGGGAATGTCGTTGAACTGGCGGCGCACTTCCTCGATCATGGCCATCGCAGCCCGGCCCACCGCGCCCATGGCCAAAGCCGAGAATACAAAGGGCAACATGCCACCTAGGAACAGCCCGGCCATCACGTTGGCTTTGGAAATATCAATACTGGACAGTTTGGCGGAGGTCATGTACGCCCCAAACAGGGCCAGGGCGGTCAAAGCAGCCGAAGCAATGGCAAAACCCTTGCCAATGGCCGCCGTGGTGTTGCCCACCGCGTCAAGTTTGTCGGTGCGCTGGCGGACTTCTTTGGGCAGTTCGGCCATTTCAGCCACCCCGCCCGCGTTGTCCGAAATAGGACCATAAGCATCTACGGCCAATTGGATCCCCAAGTTGGAGAGCATCCCCACTGCCGCGATGGCGATCCCGTACAAACCGCCAAAGTGGAACGCGCCCACGATAGAAATGGCAATGATAATGGTCGGGATGGCGGTGCTCATCATCCCCACGCCGAGGCCAGCAATGATGTTGGTCGCCGCGCCGGTGGAGGACTGCCGCACGATCGAGTTGACTGGGCCTTTGCCCATGCCGGTGTAATATTCGGTGATCAGACCCACCAAAACGCCCCCCACCAGACCGATGATCGTGGCGATGAACACGCCAAAGGAAGTCATCTCCCGGGTTACGCCATAGAGGGTATCGTCAAAAATCCATTTTTCGGGCAGTACTGCATCAATAATGAACCAAGAAGCTACGATCATGATGAGCGAAGAGCCAAATTCCCCCAAATTGAGGGCCGTCTGGGGATCGCCGCCTTCCTTAACTTTGACGAAAAAAGTGCCGATGATCGACACGATGATGCCCACCGCCGCTAAATACAGTGGCAAGAGGACCGCAGCCAGCCCATTGCTCAGTTTGTCCAACCCGGCAAATTCAGGAGTGATAAAGGCCGCGCCCAATACCATGGTGCCCACGATGGATCCAACGTAAGACTCAAACAGGTCGGCGCCCATCCCGGCCACATCACCCACGTTGTCACCCACATTGTCGGCAATGGTGGCGGGGTTCAGTGGGTGGTCTTCGGGAATGCCAGCCTCCACTTTGCCCACCAAGTCGGCACCAACGTCGGCGGCTTTGGTATAAATCCCGCCACCCACGCGGGCAAACAGGGCGATGGACGATGCTCCAAACGAGAACCCGGTGATGACTGTGATTACTCTATTGACTGCGTTGGCATCGTCGATGCCAAACAAATTACTGTATGCAATGAAGAGCAGGCTCAAACCCAACACGCCCAAACCAACCACGCCCATGCCCATGACCGAACCACCGGCAAAAGCCACTTCGAGGGCTTTGCCCAGACTGACCCGGGCGGCAGCGGCGGTGCGAATGTTGGCCTTAGTGGCCACGCGCATCCCGATAAAGCCAGCCAGGGCTGAGCTAAATGCACCCAATACAAAGGACAGGGCCACTAATGGGTGGGAGGTAGCTTCATCGGCCGATAAGCCCAGCAAAAGGGCCACCGCGATGACAAAGAAAATGAGCACTCGGTATTCTGCTTTCAAAAAAGCCATTGAGCCTTCGGCAATACGGGCCCCAATCTCTACCATTTTTTCTGTCCCAGGATCCTGTTTGGTCACCCAGGCCGAGCGCCAAGCGACATACAGCAGGCCAATGACCCCGAATACCGGAAGTGTGTAAATCAAGTTCATATCAACTAAGTTTAATTTAAATGTTTAGGTTTTTTGAGTGGTCGCAAAATAAGCTAACCTAGCCCTGATTTGCAAGGAAATCTAGCCAAGACCCAAGGAATAAGCGGTGGTTTTTCGCAAAACCGGAAATAAAAGCGGTGCCGGCTGGGTGCCAACTTGTTTTGGGCAGCGGATGGTACTGGTCAATATCCAGCCAGTTCTTTCTGTTTGGCCTTGGGCAGGCCCTGCACCACTAATTGATAAGAGTGCAAAATCCAGTGTTGGAGTTCTTGCGGGGGGAGTTCGCCACTGAGGATAATCGTGTTCCAATTTTTTTTGTTCATGTGGTACCCCGCACCCACGCTGGTGTAGCGTTCGCGCAGGGCAATGGCCAGTTCAGGATCGCACTTGAGATTGATGCTCTCAAAATTATCAACGCTGCACAGGGCAAACATTTTGTCCATCACCTTGAACACCAAGGTGTCCCCACCAAAGGGGAAGCCCTCGGTGGTTCCTTTTAAAGAGAGGCAATAATCGCGAAACTCCTCAATGTTCATGGCTACTAGCGCAGGGCACAGCGGGTGATCATTACAGCCAAACAGAAGAGGAACATCAGAATCGACACTCGGTTGATGCCGTGCATTACCCGCAAATTGAAATTGGGCCGGTTGTTCGGATCGTCTTTGCGGAATACTCGCAAAAAGTAGTTTCCCACTGCCCCGAAGGCAAAATAATCGCGCAAGGTGTTTTTTTGTCTGTTTTCCATGTTCCAATAATAAAAGTGGTACAATAAAAACCAAGGGCGAGCGCAATTGTTCACGCCAGCGGAACCTGAATTCAACTCAAGAATCCTGGGCCGATGTTGCCCCCCCCCCAATATCCCATCAGATCAAGTTCCGCGCTTTCAGCTCAAGGTATTTATTGATGGTGTTCACGGTCAAGTTTTCTGGTGTGGTGAGAAGGGTGTGGATGCCGTGCCGGTTGAGCTCTTTTACAATTTGCCGCTTTTCGTGCACAAACTTTTCGGCAATCGTTTTGAGGTAGATTTCCTCCGTGCCCTGGGGTTTGAACTGCAATAAAGAGCGCAACTCAGTGTTTTGGAACAACACTACCACCAATAGATGCTGCTTGGCAATGAGGCGGAGGTAGCGCATCTGCCGTTCCATGGATGAGAGCGTTTCAAAATTGGTGTACAATAAAATGAGGCTGCGCTGGTTGATCTTAACTTTGAGCTGCATGGCCAATGCCTCAAAATCTGGTTCTTTGAAACCCGTTTTTTGGTTGTAAAGCGCCTCCATGATCAGGGCCATTTGTCCGCTTCGGTTGCTGGCCGCCAGCATGGTGCCCACGCTGCGCCCAAAAGTGACCAAGCCGGCCTTGTCGCTTTTTTTGATGGCAATGTTGGAAATGACCAGGGCTGCATTGATGGCATAATCCAACAGGGTGAGGCCGTTGAAGGGCATCTTCATCATTCGGCCCTTGTCGATCACGCTGAACACCTGCTGCGAGCGTTCATCGCGGAACTGGTTGACCATCAGTTGGCTTTTGCGGGCCGTGGCCTTCCAGTTCACCGAGCGGTAGTCATCGCCGGGCACATAGTTGCGGATCTGGTCAAACTCCATGTTCTGCCCTATCTTGCGGATCCGCTTGACGCCCAATTCAACCAGCCGGTCGGAAATGGCGTACAACTCGTATTTGCGCAGCTGGATATAGGACGGATAAACGGGGACGGTCTGGGCCAGGGGCAGTTGATAGCGCCGCGCCACAAACCCGATGTTGCCGCTCACGAACACGTTGAGCAACCCAAACTGGTACTGGCCCCGGCGAACGGGCCTCACTCGGTAGGTCAGGCTTTTGGTTTCGCTGGGCAACCATGCGCCCTCAAGTTGGAGGTGGCGCAGTTGCAACTGCTCGGGCAGTTCGTCAATGACCTTGAGGTGGGTTTTAAAACTGTAAAGGCTCTTGATATGCAAAACGATTTGGTTTTCGTCCCCATTGGAAAGTTTTTCGGCCATTTGCCGAGTTCCTTCCATCCCGTCCCGCACCCGGTAAAGTACGAGGATGTCCACGATGAACAAGCCCAATGTGCCGAGCAGGGCCAACTGGGCGATGCTGATCAAAAAGGGAAAGGAAAAAGCGAAGACAAATAGGCTGATGCATCCACCGAGGACGAAGAACAGGCGTTGGTTGAGGTACAAGCTGCGGATGAAGCGGATCATCAAAATAACATTAAGCCATAAAGGTAGGTTAGAATTAAAATGATTGGGGCAGTTTATCGGAGTGATTTTCGCGATTTTCCCGGATTCCGCTCCCTAGACAAGGGCAACCATCATTTTCCCCAATTGGCGGGGTCCATTCGCCAAGCTTGCAGCGGCGCGATCTCTTCGGGGCCGATCACGCTTCGCACCAACGCAACTTCGATCAGGGCGGCGTAATCGCTCAGGGCCACCAATGGCACACGGGCTGCCTGAAATGCTTGATTGGCCACCGCAAAGCCATAGGTAAACGTGGCCAACATCCCGCACGCGTGCATTCCGGCCGCTTGCACTGCCTCCACCGCTTTGAGACTGCTCCCCCCGGTCGAGATCAGGTCCTCGACCAACAATACCTGCTGGCCAGCCACCACTTTGCCCTCGATCAGGTTGCCCATTCCGTGGTCTTTGGGCTTGGGCCGCACATAGAGGAAGGGCAGGCCGAGGCAATCGGCCAACAATGCTCCCTGCGGTATGCCCGCCGTGGCCACTCCCACAATCATTTCGGCTTGGGGAAAATGGGCCTGGGCAGCTTCCACCAGTTTTTCTTTGATGAACCGTCGGATGATCGGGTAGGAAAGGGTCAGCCGGTTGTCGCAGTAAATGGGCGATTTCCAGCCCGAAGCCCAAGTGAAAGGCTGGGCTAGGCTAAGCTTGACCGCTCCAGCTTGGAGCAGCATGGCCGCTATTTGTTGGGAGATTGTCATACTGACCAATGGTTGAGGAGGCCAAAGTTGCACACTTTGTTCAAATTTGGCAAACGTGCCCGCTTTTTCCGGGCGCATGGCCTCCGGTCAGAAATAGGGCCGACCTTGTCCCAAAAAATAGCGGTGGGAAAATAAAACTAGGCAAACTGGTTTATTATTGCTGCTTTAATGGTTATTCTAAATTGTGCTATGATTAAAGTATTGTTTGTTTGCCTCGGCAATATCTGTCGCTCGCCGTTGGCCGAAGGGGTATTTGCGCACTTGGTGGCGGAGGATCGGCTCACGGCCCACCTCGATTGTGACTCGGCGGGGACGGGCGACTGGCACGTGGGCGAACTGCCCGACCACCGCTCGCGCTCTACCGCCAGTGCCCACGGCATCGCGCTCACCCACCGCGCAAGGCAAGTAAAAGGCAGCGACTTTGCTGATTTTGATTACATTTTTGCCATGGACAAATCCAACCTCAAGACGTTGGTGGAACTGGCCAAACGGACCGATGAACCCCCTCGGGCCCAGTTGGTGCTCCTGCGCGAATTTGACCCGACCCCGGCTTCCCTCGAGGTCAAAGATCCTTATTTCGAGGGCGAAGCGGAGTTTGAAGCTTGTTACCAGACAGTGGCCCGCTGCGCCCGTGAAATCCTGGCCCACCTCAAAACCAAGCATGGATTGGGCTGATTGGGCATTCATTCAGTAAAAAGCCAAACTTTTAGGTATAACCTATTGCCAAGTGATTCTGATCAATTGCTCAGCTGTTGACCGGCTGCAAGTGAAAGATATCGGCAATTTTATTGGCCACAAAATCAATTTCTTCCAGTGTATTGTACTTGCTGAACGAAAAACGCACCGACTGCCGCCGGGGATCTGCGCCGAGGGCGGCCAATACGTGCGAGCCCACACTGGATCCGCTGGAGCAGGCACTGCCCCCCGAAGCGGAAATTTTTTGGATGTCCAAGTGCATGAGCAACATATCGCCAGCATCGGAGGCCGGAAAATTGACATTGAGCACAGTGTAGAGGCTTTCGGCCACATTGCCCGACTCGCCATTGAAGCGCAAGTCGTCCCCAAATAATTCGCGCAGGCGACTGATCAAACGGATTTTGAGCTGAATAATGTGCTGGGCGTGGTCGTTGAGGTCCCGGTAGGAAATTTCCAGGGCTTTGGCCAACCCAATGATGCCGTACACGTTCTCCGTGCCACCGCGCATGTTGCGCTCTTGCGATCCCCCGGTGACGAGCGGATTGATTTTGCTGTCACTCCGCAAATACAAGAACCCGACTCCCTTGGGGCCGTGGAATTTATGCGCTGCCCCCACCATGCTGTGGATCTTGGTCTGTTGGAGATCGATGGGAAAATGGCCCACTGTCTGCACTGTATCAGAATGGAAAAAGGCGCCGTGCCGTTCACAAATCTCGCCGATCTCGACAAGGTCGGTGAGCGTGCCGACCTCGTTGTTCCCGTGCATGAGCGATACCAGCGAGCGAGGGCGGCTTTCCAGTAAATCTTCGAGGTGATCCACGTCCACATTGCCCTTGCCGTCCATCTTGACGAAGCTCAACTCGATTTCGCCTCGGTGGGCCAAGTCTTCCAGCGTGTGCAGCACGGCGTGGTGCTCAATCCGGCTGGTGATGGCGTGGGTAAGCCCAAGGCTGCGAATGCCGCAGCGGATGGCAGTATTGTCAGACTCGGTGCCACCTGAGGTAAAGAAAATTTCTGACGGGGACGTATTGAGCAAACCCGCCACCTTTTTCCGGGCCTGCTCAATGGCCGCCCGCACTTTGCTGCCGTGGCTGTGGATGGAGGACGGATTGCCAAAATGATCGGTCAAGTAAGGCAACATGGCCTCAAGGACTTCTTTGTCTAGGGCTGTAGTGGCAGCATTGTCTAGGTAAACCCTCATATTGCAATTGGTATGGTGAGATATGGTATTACGCACTCAAAAATACAGAAACTTGGGCCAAACTTGGAGAGGGCAAGGTTTTTGAAGAGGATAAATATGAATTTTTCATTAATTTTTTGTGGTTAACCTGTTCTCTACAAACTGTTTCCCCAAAAAATTTATTTAATTTTGTTGTAGTTCTTTCAAAGTCATTGGGCATAGTATTCGTTAAGCTAATAATAGTAGCTCACTTTTAACGTTATCATTGAAAATGTGGGAACTGTGCGGTTGGAATACCTTTTCTACCTTTTTTACTGGGATTGCCATTTCGTAAGTACTCCCAATTGCTTGGTCATGAAAAATTTGTCCGTTATATCAAAGTTAGTCCGGCCCGAGGCCAGATCTGCTTTAGCCAAGCAGTTGAAGGTGACCCCCAAGACTATTGAGGCCGTGCTCAAGGGCCAAGAAGAAAACGACGCAGTCTTCCAGTCGCTGATCCAAGAAGCGGGCAAAGTGCTGGCTACACTAGTGGCCGAATACGGCACGCTGACCAAAACCTGCACCGAAGCAACTCAACCTCCGGCCCCATTGGTCGATCCGGTTCATGGTACCCAAGTATTGGCGGCTACATTTGTTCAGCCCTTGCCCCAAGGGATCAGAGACGCTGAGGAAGAGACCAAGGAAAACCCCAACCCGCACCGGCCAGTAGTCATTCGCAGCCGTTCTTGGGAAGAGAGCGAGCGTTTGGCCAAAGTCGTTGCTGGTTTGAGCCCTTATCAATTCGATTTTATCAAAGGGCATAATGGCACCTACTCCAGTGCCTATGATCATGATTTGGATCTGCTAGCGGCCTGTTTCACGTTGCACCAACAGGGCTATTCCAAAAATGGGGTCGTGATTTTTATGAAGCAAAATGCACTTTCGGTCTTTGATCAGGAAAAAGCCTACTCGATTTTACAGCGTTTACAGGGCGATTACATCCAGCACATCCGGCTAGCAAAGTAAACGGACTAAAAAGGATAAACAGCGGCCACCAAGTAGGCCAGCCCCATGCCAATTAGATTGCCAATTGCCACCAATGCCAGTTCACGGACTGCCACCGCCCGGCGCTGGGACGGCCAAGTTTGCACAGCCAAGACAATGAGCCAGCCAATATAGGCAATGCTCAGCCCAATGCCGTAGGTAAGCAAATTGTTGGCAAGGAGGCTTACTTCGCGGCTAGTGCGGCCCGCCCCACCAATGATTTCCCAAGCCACCGAATCAGCGGCAACCCCTTTCTTCTGCAAGCCCACGCTCAATGCTTCATAAGTCGGGCCGAGCACATCGCCGTATTTGGCAGCGTTGCGCTGCTCCGCCCAAGCCTTCGTCACTGGGTTTCCCCGCCGCCGGATCTCGTCCTTGAGTTGGTTGCGGGCCTCCACCGACCAGCGGGCGTGGGCTTGCACCCCTCCCGATTGGGCTTGAGTGTAGGCTTGCTGGGAAATTTCGTTGGCTCGAGTGTCATATTCCTCGCGCAGCAAGCCC
>JAYUVL010000008.1:0-5152 GCA_043754075.1 Cytophagales bacterium
CTCAGCCGCTCGCTGGCAAAAACTACTTGTTTTGTCGCAACACGAATGCCCGCTCCTCATTCATTTCTTTGCGATATCGCTGAACAACGGTCGGGTGAATCGTCTTCCAGAATTAGAAATTCCAGGAACAATTGATTATCCGATGTTTATCGTATTTGAGCGAGTGTCAGGTTGTGAGTTTAAGTCAACAGAACACCCGCCCTGCCGGGGCAACTTAACGGCCAAATATCTCCCTGACCACGGCCAAATCTTTTTGGTGGGCCTCAACTGCGTTCATGGTGGCTGGGGTTTTGCTTTCCACGCACTGCTCAATGACCAAGTGGGGTGACAATTTCCGGGCCTTCAGCTCCCGATCAAACCGACGGTAGTCGATATCGCCATCCCCAAAAGTTTCGCTCCAAATGCCGTTGACCGATTGCCGGAGGTGCAACTCCACTACCCGGCTGCCATAAAGCTTGAGCATGTCAAACACGGCAACCTGTGAGTTTTGCGAACCGCGGTAAACCCAGTGGGTATCAAAACAAAAAGCGACATTTTTGGGCGAAGTATTGAGCAAAACATGGTGAAATTCCCTTGCACCTGCCAATAGTTCGGTATCGTGGGTGTGGTAAGCCAGCGTGATTCCACGGGTGCGCAATGCCGCCCCCAACTTTTCCAGGTTTTTGGACTGTTCCAATAGTTCTGCGTCAGATTTGACTTCGGGGCTGCCCCAGCGGACGGGGTTGGGATTGGTCACTATAATCTGCAGCTCAAGCAGTTTCTGGGCCTCGCTGGCAATGGCCAGCACCGACTCGATGGATTGGCGCGCCTCGTCAACTTTGTGCAAACTACTGTTCACATAAGCCGAGGGCATTAAAATTTGGTACTTTTTCAAGATAGGGGCCAAATTTACCACGTCACTTGAACTCCCAAAACTGGGCTCAATGGCCGAAATGCCCGACTGGGCAAAATCGGCGATGCACGCATCCAAGTCTTGGCCCCACACCTTGCCTTGGCGTTGGTAGAACGTGACCCAGTTGTAGGTATTGCACGAAATGGGCAACCGCTTGGGTTTGGGCAGTCCAGCAGCAGCTAACAGGGAGGGGCTCAGCGACAAGCCCGCCAAAGTGCCGAGGAAGTGGCGTCGGTTTGGTTCCATTTTCGTAGTTGATCTATCTAAATTTAATGCAAACTGGCATAGAAACTTTGGTTTCTTGCTTGGTCGGGGTCAATTGTCCGGTTTTCTTGTTCCGCTTGAATACCTGAATGTTGTCACTGTCTTGGTTGCCGACCAGTAGAAATTGGCCCGATGGATCAATGGCGAAATTGCGGGGCGTTTGTCCCCTGGTGGATTGGTGCTGCACCAGGGTGAGCGCGCCGGTCTGGGGGTTGATCTGGTAAACCACGATGCTGTTGTGGCCCCGGTTGGAGCCGTAGAGAAACTTGCCATCGGGCGAAACGTGGATATCTGCGCAAGATTTTGGGCCTTGGTAATCGCTGGGCAACGTGCCAATGGTCTGGACCAGCGTGAGTTTACCCTGGTCATATCGATAAGCCACTACCGAGGCGCTCAATTCCAAAATGGCGTAGGCAAATTTTTGGTTGGGGTGAAACGCGAAGTGGCGAGGCCCAGCCCCTGGCTCCACTGCCACGAACGGCGGATTGCCCGGGGTCAGTTGCCCAGTTTGGGCGTTGAGCTGGTAAGCTTTGATCTGGTCTATTCCCAAATCGGGGACAAATACATCTTGGTTGTTTTTGGCAATGTTGACCGAGTGCACATGCGGCTTTTCTTGGCGCTGCGGGTTGATGCTCTGGCCTGTGTGCTGGATGGCCTGGGTGGCCTGGCCCAGCGATCCGTCGGCCTGTACAGGAAAAATGGCCAAATTCCCACTGCCATAATTGCCCACCAGCACCCACTTGCCAGTTTGGTCGATATCGATGTGGCAAGGGGAATCGCCATTGACCGATTGGGTGTTGAGCAAGCGCAACTTGCCTGTTTTTTCATCAAAGGAGAACGCGCTTACTTGGCCCGCCGACACTTCCTCCACCACATAGACAAATTTTCCGTTGGGAGAAAGGGTCAAAAAAGCTGGATTCTTGAGCTCTTTGGCAATGCTCACCGGGCTGAGTGCGCCCGTTTTGGCATTAAAACGATACACATACACCCCTTCACTGCCCTTGGCGGTATAGGTACCCACAAAGACAAAACGGCCTTGTCCCAAAACATCAACATTGACCAGCATCAGGCACAGTAAAAGAAAAATAGTTGTTTTCATGATTGGTTCGTTTAATGATAATGACGATCCGGGAATCTGCCGCCTCCGTGCCATTGCGCAAAACCCTGCCAGTGGCTTGGTTAAAATGGGGCACACTGAATTTGCCTTCCCGCAGGAAGGCTCTTTTCATTGGCCAACTCGAAAAATTGCCATGCCAATGATTGCAAACGCTGATCTTACCGCCGCCCAAACTTGTAGGTTCAGTTTTGCCAAGCCAAGTTGGTCATTATTAGCCAATAAATCAAAAAACTGGCGCTTTTACCCCAAATACCCCGGCAACGTCCCTTCGTAGAGTGCTTTAGCTTCGGGCAAAGTGAGGATGATCTCCCCGTCGACCTGCCAATTGCCACCCGCCACCACTTGGCCCAAGATGGAAAAAGGAACTCCGGTCGGTTGCATGGCTGATTCAAAATCAGCTTGTTGGGCGGGGCGCACCGAGACTACCACTCGGCCCTGGGCTTCCCCAAAGAGAAATGCATCGAGGCGGATACCAGGATCGCGGCCCTGCGAACTGATGTCGAAGCCCAATTGCCCATGTAACGCCGACTCGGCCAGTGCCACAAACAGGCCACCATCGGACACATCATGGGCCGAGCGGATGAGCTTTTGCTTGATCAGGGTTTTGACCGCCGCTTGCATCGCGTACTCCTCGTCCAGATCAAAGGCGGGGGCCGGGGCCGCCTTGATTCCCCGGTAAGAATACAAATATTCTGAACAAGCGATGTCGTTGACCGATTTGCCCACCAAGTAGATCAGATCGCCGGCTTGCTCAAATGGCAAGGTCATCCGGTTTTCCCAGCCTTCCAGCACGCCCAACATTCCGATCGTCGGGGTCGGGAAGACGGCACTCTCTACGCTGCTGGCAGTATTTTTCGGGGTGGATTGGTTATAAAAACTTACATTCCCGCCCGTTACCGGCGTCTGGAATTTAAGGCAGGCCCGGCTCATGCCCTTGATACTGCCCACAAATTGCCAATATACTTCGGGCAAATAGGGATTGCCAAAATTGAGGTTGTTGGTGATCGCCACGGGCTCGCCGCCGCTGCACACTACATTGCGGGCGGCCTCGGCCACGGCAATGGCGCAGCCGATCTCGGGATCCGACTTGACATAGCGGGAATTGCAATCTACCGAAATGACAATATTTTTGTTGGTTCCCTTTACGTTCACCACGGCGGCATCGCTGGGCACCACACTGCCCACGTTGGCCGTGCCCACCATGCTGTCGTATTGCTGGGCGATCCACGCCCGTGAGCAGATGTTGGGGTGGGCCAGCAAGTGGCGGGCCACCTGCCGCACTTCTTCGGCGTTGGCCACATCGGGCACTTGGGCAATGTCAAATTGTTTAAACGACTGAAAATAAGCAGGTTCGGTGTATTCTCGCTCGTATTGTGGCGCACCACCACCCAGCACGAGGCTTTCGGCGGGCACATCGGCCACCAACTCACCGTGCACTAAAAAGTGGAGCCGATCCCCGGCCGTCACTTCACCGATCTGCACGCAGTTGAGATCCCACTTGTCAAAAATGGCCTGAATCACGGCCTCTTGGCCCTTTTCCACCACCACGAGCATTCGTTCTTGCGATTCGGAGAGGAGGATTTCAAACGGTTTCATGTTGGGCTGGCGCGTAGGCACTTTATCGAGCCAAATCACCATGCCATGCGCTCCTTTGGCGCTCATTTCGGAGGTGGAACAAATGATGCCCGCCGCTCCCATGTCTTGGATCCCGATGACACAGCCAGTGTCAATAATTTCCAAACTGGCCTCCAGCAACAATTTTTCTTGGAACGGATCGCCCACTTGCACAGCGGGAAGCTTATCGGTCGACTTCTCGCTGATGTCTTCCGAGGCAAACGAGGCTCCCCCGATGCCGTCCTTGCCGGTGGCCGACCCGACGATGAACACGGGGTTGCCCACGCCGTAGGAAATGGCCTTGGCCACTTTGTCCACTTGGACAATCCCGGCGGAAAAAGCATTGACCAACGGATTTATTTCGTAGCAATCATCAAAATATACTTCGCCACCCACGGTGGGAATCCCAAAAGCATTGCCATAATCGCCGATTCCCTTTACCACGCCCTTGACCAGCCACTTGGTGCGGTCGGTGTTAAGGTTGCCGAAGCGCAAAGAGTTGAGTTGCGCGATTGGCCTAGCCCCCATCGTAAAAATATCGCGGTTGATGCCGCCCACGCCGGTGGCTGCCCCTTGGTAGGGTTCCAACGCCGAGGGGTGGTTGTGACTCTCGATCTTAAAGGCACAGGCCAGCCCGTCGCCCAGATCCACCAGCCCGGCATTTTCCTCGCCTGCTTTGGCGAGCATCCTGGGCGATTCTTTGGGCAGGGTTTTGAGCCAGCGGATGGAATTTTTGTAGGAGCAGTGTTCCGACCACATCACCGAATAAATGCTCAGTTCGGTGAAATTGGGCAGGCGGCCCAAAATTTGGCAGATGTGGTCATACTCCTCGGACAAAAGGCCCAATTTTCGGGCGGTTTCTACAGTTGGCAGGGCTTCCATGAACGGGAAAGGTGGTTTTAGCTGCGCAAGTTACATCAATCTGCCCCGGATTTGCAAAAGGGATGCTGCGTGGGGAGATCGGGACGGCAAAATCTGCCGCTTCCTTGCATGGGTTGGTTTCGGGCCATCCTACTTGTCTTTTCGGCCTCTTTGTGCCCGGAGCACTGTTTTTGGCGGTTTAACCACTAGCCATTGTGCCAAAATCGGATCCTTCCAACTCGTTGGCCGAGATTTGGGCCAACGGGTGGTTTCAAAACTTTCGGTGCTTCATTTCTGATTGGCGCATGGGCATCGCATCTATCACCCCAAACAGCTCGGCGAGGGTCACCGGGGCGTTTTTTCGGTATTTCTCGCCGCCATCTTTGCCAATCAGGACCACCGCA
>JAYUVL010000009.1:0-4135 GCA_043754075.1 Cytophagales bacterium
GTTCAGGATATTTTCTTGGGAGGTGGCAGGCAAAAGGGGTAAGGTAGCAATCAATTCACGGAACCGTTTGACCATGAACTTACGCCCGCCAGGCCCGCCAAACTGGTCTTGGTAGCCATCGGAAAAAAGGTAGAACATGGTGGGTGCATCGAGGTGAATGGTATGCTTGGTAAAAGCCCGGACGATTCCGAGGTGAATCCCCCCAATCGGTATTTTTTCGCCTTTGACTTGATGCAGTTCGCCATGCTGAAAATAATAGAGCGGGTTCATGGCCCCTGCAAATTCCAGGCACTTATTTGCCCGGTCGATAACGCAGATGGCAATATCCATCCCGTCGCTGTTTTGCATATTGGCCTGTCGGAGCGTATCGCGGATGCCCGTGTGCAACTCCTGTAATATAAGGTCGGGCGAGGTTACCCCATTCCCCACCACGATATTGTTGAGCAGTTCAGAACCTAGCATGGACATCAACGCACCGGGCACCCCGTGGCCCGTACAATCTGCCACAGCGATAATCTGCTTGATAGATGATTCGCTTTTTACTTCGGAAAACCAATAAAAATCGCCACTGACAATGTTGCGCGGGCGAAAAAATACGAAACTGTCGGGAAAATGGCTTTGGACAGTGTTCCAGTCAGGTAGCAATGCTTCTTGAATGCGCTTGGCATACGTGATGCTGGCCGTCACTTCCTCACTTCTTTGGCTAATGGCGTTGCGCTGGATCTCTATTTCGGCTTTTTGTGAATATACCACCTCCAAGGCCGAAGAAAGCTCCTCATTCAACTGGTTTAGCCCTTCGTTTGACTCATGGAGCTGGTAAGTGCGCTGCCTGACCTGCACTTCCAATTCATTCTTTTGTTGCTCCAGTAGGTGCTTGATTTCTTGCTCTTTGCGTAATTTTTCTTCGGCCAATTGATGCCGTACCAATGACACCCGCTCGGAAAGTGCAATCGAGATCAGCGTTACTTCAAGCATCGCTGAGATGATCCCGGCTGTTATGGTCAGGCCTTGCTGGACGAAATAATCGTTATTGGTCATGCCGAACAATTGGGCCAGAAATAGGATTGTTCCCACAAACTTGATGGTCCATACAATGGTAAAATAGGATCCCGCCCGAAACCCTCGGCGGGTGACCATCAATCCACCTAAAATGAGTAAAACTATGGTAACAATGGAGAGAAACAAAGTCAACAATGCTGAGATGACAGTATTTCCAGTCACGTCGATGAGGAGAATCAATAGCCAGCCCAGAATAAGCCCCAGGTAAACACGGTGCAACTTGGGTGAAAATTGTCGCATTTGCAAGAATTGGTTGGCAAAAATAACGGCAGACAGCAAGGTGAGCACTGGCATGATCAAACTGACATGATCCTGCCACCAAGGGAATGCATTGGGCCATAGGTAGCGATCATCGAGGCCATAAACGGTAGTTTGGGCAAAAATATTGGTGAGCACGGTCAGGGCAAAAAGCAAAAAATTTCTGTCGCGAAAAACTACCCACATGAATGCATTGTACAAAGTCATTACCAACATGACCCCAAAATAAACGCCTAGTGCTTGGTCTAGTTTGGAGTTAATGGCCACAAAAGTTGCTGGTTGCCAGAACAAGAGCGGGGAAGAGAGACTGGTAACCGAGCTGAAACGCAGATAAAAAGTGCGCGGTTTGGGGGCCAGGGCAAGTTCAAACAAGAAATGCCGATGAGGAATGGGCCTTTGGGCAAAGGGCTGATGATTGCCCAGCAAGAAACGGCTAAACGAGTCGCCATCATCATTGGGAACGTACAACTCCACTTGGTTAAGCTCATGGTTGGCTACTTCCAGCCAAAACTTGCTCTCAACTTCAGCTTCAGCGGTCAACTGCAGCCAGTAGGTAGAAGAACTCAGGCCCAACTTGGCACTGTTCAATGGCGAAGTAGCAAAGTAAGACTGCATCTTTGGGCTAGCCACCGCCTGAATATCCCAGCGACTAGATGTATCCTCCAATAATCGCACTTGGTCGGTAATTTGTAATACTTTGGCCGATTGATCAACCAAAACAACATTGGATTGTCCCAGCACGGTGGGCGAGATGGCCAGCAAAAGCAAACCCCCATAAAAGGTAAAAGCAAAGATCGATTTGATCATGGCGCGTAGTGGTTCCTATCTATTTTCGGCTCAAGTTAATACTCTCCCTGCCGTTGCCCGACCAAAAACAAGTTGCCCTTAGACGGATTAAAATGTTTCACTCATGAAAAGCAAACCACTGTTTTTCAAGTATTTATACCCAAAAATAGGTTTTCGGTTTGGGTGGTGCCAGCCCCAATCAGGCCGATAGGGACCGCAGCCGAACCGAAACAGCTTCTTTATGGGCTTCCAGCATTTCTGCTTCGGCCATTACCTCAACTGCTGGCCCCAAATGCTGTAAACCTTCCGGGGTGAGTTCTTGGAAAGTAATTTTCTTGACAAAACTATCCAACGAAACGCCAGCCCAAGCCTTGGCATAGCCGTTGGTGGGCAGGGTGTGGTTTGTGCCCGAAGCATAGTCGCCCACGGCCTCGGGGGTGTAGTGGCCCATGAAAATCGACCCGGCATTGACTATTTGCTCGGCTATTTCGTAGGGGTTTTCCACCGCTAGGATCAAGTGCTCGGGGGCATATTCATTGAGCAAAGCCACGGCCGCCGGTAAGCTATCGAGCAACACACTACGACTATTTTCCAAAGCCACTTTGGCGATCACGCGGCGGGGCAACCGCTCTACTTGTAATTCCACCTCGGCCATTATTTTGGTGAGTTGATCGGCATCGGTGCTGACCAAGATCACTTGGCTGTCAATTCCATGCTCGGCCTGAGACAGCAGATCGGCCGCCACAAAAGCGGGATTGGCAGTTTTATCGGCCAAGATGGCCACTTCCGACGGGCCAGCGGGCATATCAATGGCCACGCCAAATTGGGCGGCCATTTGTTTGGCAGCAGTAACGTATTGGTTGCCAGGCCCAAAAATCTTGTATACTTTGGGCACACTCTCCGTACCGAAGATAAAGGCCCCAATGGCTTGCGCTCCCCCCGATTTGACCACTTTGGTCACTCCCACCAGTTGGGCAGCGTACAAGATCGCGGGGTGGATCTTGCCCTCTGCATTGGGCGGAGTGGCCAGCACCACCTCCGGGCAGCCCGCGATCCGAGCCGGAACCCCGAGCATCAGCACGGTAGAAAACAAAGGGGCGGTGCCGCCGGGCACATACAAGCCAACCCGCTGAATGGGCACACTTTTACGCCAACACTTTACCCCCGGCATGGTTTCCACTACTTTTACCGCTTCTTGTTGGACCAAGTGAAATTTTTCCAAATTGGCCAACGCCACTTGAATGGCAGCTTTCAACGGCTCGCCCACCAACTGGGCGGCCTCCATAAATTCTTCCGGTCGAACCAAAATCGAGTCCAACTTTACGTTATCAAATTTCTTCGCAAATTTAAACAATGCCCGATCGCCTTGTTTCTGGACTTTTTTGAGGATTGGTTTTACTTTCTTGGCAATGGCCCGTGAATCCATGACTGGACGCGCGATGATGTGTTGCCATTCGGAAAATGCAGGGTACTGGTGGAGTTGCATGAGCGCTGAATAGTGAGATTGTTTGCTTGGTTGGGCTATTTACTTGCGCCGTTCTTCAATAATTTTGGCGATTTCCCCGCTTGGCTTACTGCTTTCTTTACCCAAGTTTGACAATGGGTTTTGGCGCGGCGAGGGAAGGGCGTGGGGTGGTTGCTCAGTAAAATCATGGGTCAAGTTTGCGTCGCTAAGGGTGACAATGGTTTCCAAATTCTCGACCCGTTGTTTAAGTTCTTGGTTTTCTTTGGCCAACAAAGCAACCCGTTGCTCCAATTGATGCAACTGCGGCTCATTTGTACTTTTGCCTTTCTCTAGCTCCATTCTTTTGATCTTGGTGAGTGTCCCGGCCAGAATGGCCACAATAGGTACAGACATGATCACACTCATTATCAGAACGTCATTCATAATTGACAAGCGATATTTAGCTCATGGATATAAAGCACGAATATAAAAAAAGCCAGCGGGTTTTGCAAATATCCCAATTTCACGGAGCAAGCAGGTCAAATTCCATATCGCCCGACAATGCCATAACGCAGTGGTGACCGATCG
>JAYUVL010000010.1:0-2663 GCA_043754075.1 Cytophagales bacterium
AGAGAGAGAGAGAGAGAGAGAAACTTTCTGGTTACATTTTTCATAAAAGTAAGGTTGGTTTGGTGATTATTAAACACTGTGACACAAAGTAAGGGGCCGAATGTCCAGAAAAACCGGACTCGCCAAAAAAAATCAAAATTTATTTTTTTGGGGGCTGGTTGGTGGCCACTGGTTCCAAAAAAAGGGGTGTTTGTCCACTGGACAAACACCCCGAGCGACTGCCATAAAACTTGGCCCAGCCCAGAAGCTCCAGCCAATGTTCAGGTCGGGCACGGGCAGGAAGACAGCGCGATCAGTCGGCGAGTTGCACCCTGATCACCCCTTTTTCCACTTTGAGGGGCCGCAGGTTGCGAGGGTCCTTCCAGGCCTCGCTGTTCGGGCGGATGGGCCCCCAGAGCGTGCCGCTGAACTCGCCTTCCAAGTAGTTGCGCTCGGCCTTGGTCACCACCAATTGGCCCCCGGATCCCTCGGCGGGGCGCATGCTCGTCCAGCTTTCGCCCGTTTCACGGTTGACATACACAATGTTGACCATATACGTGTCAGGTGCAATATTGACCTGTAGTGCCGAGGGGTTGAGCACCTCCATGCTGCCAGCACCAAACTCGGCCGTAAATGGCTTATCAAGGTCGCCTCCAATGAAGATATGCATTGAAATATAACCTTTGCCCCGCTGTTCACCTTCTAAGCCAAGGGAGTTGACAGTCCGGCGGGTGATGGTGGGCCGGGCCGACCAGGCCCGACCATCGATCTGGGCGGAAATCTCGGTTTCAGGGTTCAGTTTGTTGGGGTCACTTTGGCAGGCCGCCAGCAGCAGGCCCAGGAGCAAATACATTGGTTTTTTCATGGGATGGATTGTTTAAAGCTGAAAGGGATTATGGGCTGTCATCTTCAAGATGAGAAAAAAGGCAAAAAAGTTGCCCACCAACTGGCGGGCAACCCAAAAAATAGTTAGCTGGAGGCTTCGCCCAACCGAAACCGCGCAAAAACTCCAGCCGGGCCTAGGTCAGTCGGCCAGTTCCACCCGCAACACGCCCTTCTCGATCTTGAGCGGGCGCAGGTTGCGAGGGTCCTTCCAGGCCTCGCTGTTCGGGCGGATGGGCCCCCAGAGCGTGCCGCTGAACTCCCCTTCAAAGGTTTGGCCGTCGGACTTGGTCACCACCAGTTGCCCTCCCGACCCCTCGACAGGGCGCATGCTCGTCCAGCTTTCGCCCGTTTCGGCGTTGGTGTACATGATCGAGGCCCAAAACGTGCCAGGCAAAGTCTGATGTTGCATAGCCGCTGGGTTGAGCACCTCAATACCTGCGCCATAAAGTTCTGCCGTGAACGGCTGGCTGATGGAACTACCTCCCAAAACATTGATTATAAGCCTATTATTGCCAGTTTCGCCCATTAAAGTCATACCATTATGCATTTTGGACATGACCATGGGCTGCGCAGCCCATGTCTGGCCATCGATCAGGGCCGATAGTTCGGTTCTGGGGGTTACCTCCCGTTCACTATTTTGGCACGCCCCGAGCAGGAGCATGCTTGCGAGAAATATCACTAATTTGTTCATAATAAACAGTTTAAAATGGAAGAACGAACTGACAAACTATTGCCAGATAAAGCTTGCAGGATTGACATTGTAGAAGCCAGCACTATGTCCCGGATTCAAGACCTGACAGGAATAATTGCCATTTACGGTAGCAGCCCAGTAATCGGAGTCACCATTGATCGGTGTAGATCCCAAAAAACCGTCCAGATCATAGTCGGCGGTCAATGTTGCCCCCATTGGCCCGAAATTGAAGTACGGCCCAAACGCAGATAACGTGCTAACATTAAATGTGCCGCTAGTAATGCTACTCGTCCTATTTTCCCCAGCCTGCCGCCACCGGCCGGGGGTTGGCCAACTCCCTGGCTGCCAATATACTAGTCTGATTTTCGTATAAATTTCGGAAATATTTAGGCCTGATGGATATTTCCAAACTTGGCTGATGAGTTCAAACGAGATTTTCAGCGTGTGGCTTGATGTGTTATATGGGTAACTGTACTTTTCATCCACCCATTCCGCGCCTTCGCTACGGCCAGAGGAGAGGACGCGCTTGTTCTGGATGATCGGGTAAGCCCTGGCCGGATCGCCCCCACGTTCTTGAAGGGAGGCAAGTTCGGCCTCGCTGCCCGAAGGGATATAATAAAGGGCATCGTTGTGGTACCATACGATGGTATCCCCTAGTTGGTATTCCCCATGGGCGTTGAGCAGGCGGGCCCGGTAAGTGGGGAGGTTGGCCAGCGAATCCCATGTTTTGGTGTTGCGGACTTGGGTCAAATAAGATACAAAGCCGTTTTGCGACTTTTCCCAAGACTCCCCGACCGAGGCATCGCTTCGCCCTATTTTTGCCGAAACAAGGTGAAACTCATTTCGGTCTTTGAACACCAGCCGCCCCCGGTTGGTTCTCAGGGTCGGCAACTTGTAGTCGGCAAGTGGTTCCCCTGGCTTGTTGGTGACCGCTAGCTGGTTGCCTGCCTCGGGCACACGATCAGGAGCAACATCATTGATCCCCTGCGTACAGCCCCCCGCGATCAGCAGAGAGAGAGAGAGAGAGAGAAACTTTCTGGTTACATTTTTCATAAAAGTAAGGTTGGTTTGGTGATTATTAAACACTGTGACACAAAGTAAGGGGCCG
>JAYUVL010000011.1:0-2939 GCA_043754075.1 Cytophagales bacterium
GTTGCATAGATTGCAATTGCCTCAAGAATAGTGGATTTGCCAGTATTATTCTTGCCGGTAATAAGGTTCACCCTTCCCAAAGAATTTATTCTAAGTTCCTTTAGATTTCGATAATTCTTTATGCCTAACGAGTCTAGCATATTTTTGAATGAGCAAAGGTAATTATTTTAGTCAAGTTTCAATCACAAGTCTTCCTAAATTTCGTTACCAAAAGTTGTCCAATGGGTATATTTTTGAAGTTCGCAGTGCCCCAAAGCATTACAGCTAACTCGTTAATATACGCAACCCTCCTATATTTTTTACGAATATAGTTGGTGCTTTTAAAAATACCAAATAAATTTCAAAATATTTTTTACTTTTGTGTAAGTATATCATTATGATATACTTACACAAAATTTCTTATGGCGTATATCCACCAAAAAACGCAATGCGTTTTTTGGTATTGTAATAGCGCATAAATAGGTAGGCAAGTTTTTAGCAATACAAAATGGACTTTTGATTTTTTTGAGGCTTTTTCGCTTACGTGGGTATGGCGCAAAGTCGTTTTGAGGTCGTGGTGCCCCAACAGTTCTTGGATAAACTTGATGCCTGCCCCGTTTTCCAAAAGGTGCGTGGCAAAACTGTGCCTCGGTTCATGTGTGCCCACCCTTTTGTTGATCTTTGCTTTTTTCATGCTATTTTGGAAAACCTGTTGCGCGCTTCTGATGCTGTATTGGTGGCCGTATTGTCCTTCCAACCAGTATTTTTTGGGTTTGTATTCCTTGCAGTATTCGCCTAATTGTTCAAAAATTGTTTCGGGCAAGTTCGCATGGTGGTCTTTTCTGCCCTTTGTGCGCTCGATGAATACCTGCCTATTTTTGCGGTCAATATCCGTTATTTTAGGTTTACTATTTCGCTTACCCGCCATACCCGTAGCGAACAAAACTAACTTCTGTCCCTTTGTGATTGGCAAGTTGATATTTTGTGCTATGATTGTTCATGCTCCCCTGAGTATTTTTTTGTCCAACAAAACAACTTGTTCGGCAACTACTTCGGTTACCTACCGTTCATGCCCTTCTTTGTCACCAGTTGACTGCATTTGCACCGGCCATAAGGGAGTAGCCTAAAAAATAAGTGGATTGGTTTTTACAATTAGTGAATTGCACGTAGATTCGTAGCCCACAGCTGATATTGTTATTGGTAGTTCATTCAATTTTAAGATGCGCAAGGAATTTGATTACATCATCGTCGGGGCTGGCTCGGCGGGTTGCGTGCTGGCCGCCCGGCTCTCGGAAGATCCGGCCGTGCGTGTACTGCTGCTAGAAGCGGGCATTGGCAAGCACGACCTACGGATCCACACGCCGGGTGCTTATACACTGTTAAACCGGAGCAAGTATGACTGGGCCTATTCTACCGAGCCCCAGCCCCACGTCAATCACCGGAAAATGTTTCAGCCCCGGGGCAAGACCTTGGGCGGGAGCAGTGCTACCAATGCCATGGCCTACATCCGGGGCAATGCCCTCGACTATGACGATTGGGAGCGGGCGGGAAACCCCGGCTGGAGCTACCGCGAAGTATTGCCCTATTTCCGCCGTTCGGAGCACAACGCCCAGTTGGTCAACGATTATCACGGCCAAAATGGGCCATTGCACGTAAGCCGCCAACTGGCCTATGTCTCCCCCTTTGGCCAAGCTTTTGTGGGCGCGTGCGGTGAGCAGGGCATTGCCCCCACCGATGATTTTAATGGGGAGCGGCAAGAAGGGGCGGGCCTGTTCCAGTTTACGATCAAAGAGGGGCTACGCCAGAGTACGGCTACGGCATTTTTGCTGCCGGTGCTGGCCCGGCCCAATCTTGCTGTGCGCACCCAAGCACATACGGCCCGCCTGTTGATCGAGAAAAATGTAGCATTGGGCGTAGAAGTATTGACCGGGCGCAATGCAACCGAAAAGATATATGCCACAAGGGAAGTGATCCTGAGCGCAGGGGCTTTTGGGTCGCCCCAATTGCTGATGCTTTCCGGGATAGGGGCGCCGGCCCAGCTCACTCCGCACGGAATTGCGGTCAAGCACCTGCTGCCCGGCGTAGGGCGCAACCTGCACGATCACCTGTTCAGTGGGGTCAGTGCGTTGAGCAAGCGCCCGGTTGGGTCAAACCATCACCTTAAACCCTGGAACTCGGTGGCTGGCATGGTCAACTATTTGCGCAACAAGCAAGGCCCGTTTACCGCCAGTCCCTTGGAGGCCAATGCATTCCTGCGCACACCAATCTCGCCCGAGCGCGTGGATTTGCAGCTCCATTTTGCGCCCATCCACGTAGGGGGTGGCTACAAAGCAGATTTCCACAATATCTTCACCTTTCCCTATACCGACGGTTTTACTGTGCTGCCCAGTTTGCTCAAACCCCAGAGCCGGGGCTATGTCGGTTTGCGATCGGCCGATCCGTGGGCCCCGCCCGTGATTGACCCCAACTATTTGGCCATGGAAGCCGACCGCAGTTTATTGGTGGCAGGTACCCGGCTGGCGTTGCGGATATTGGAAGCCGATGCTTTTGGTGAGTATCGGGCGCGGGTGCACTTGCCCGAGCAGCGCGGTTCGGACGAAGCACTGCTGGAGCACATCAAAAAAATGGTGGAATGTATCTATCATCCAGTGGGCACCTGCCGAATGGGCCACGACGAACTGGCTGTAGTGGACCACCAGTTGCGCCTGCATGGGGTGGATCGGCTCCGGGTGGCCGATGCTTCCATCATGCCCGAGATCGTATCGGGCAACACGAACGCCGCCTGCATCATGATCGGGGAGAAAGCCGCCGATCTGATCAAAAGGGGCCCGCACTCGCGCACCTAAACAGTTCTGGGGATAGACAAGGGCAAGATTGACAATTCCAACGACCTCGGCGTTAGTTCGCATTGGCGGTTTTTGTTCGGTTTGGCTGCCAAGGCAGGCCCAGTTTGAGGCCCA
>JAYUVL010000012.1:0-3517 GCA_043754075.1 Cytophagales bacterium
GTGACAAAGAGGGCAACACCGCATAGTGATCGCTCACCAACTGGGCTTGATCATCGCGTAGGGGGAAGCTGGCCACCGGGTCAAGGGCGAGTTCGGCCGCCCATTTGGCTGACAGGGCGGTGGGCATTTCGGTGGCCACCACCAACCTCAACTCCCGCGCCGGCCGGCCGGGGGCTGGGGCCAAACTGGCCCGCACGACCATCAAACTATCTTGCCAGTCAAAAGGAAGGGTGTCGGTGGGTGCCCGAAACTCCGCCCGCCCGCCACTCATCAGCGTGTTGAGCTTGGCATGGTCCGATTGGCAAGCCACCAGCCCAACTAGGAGCAGGAGCGCAAACAATGCCCAGCGATTGGAGGGTGCAGCCACCGGCACCTTATTGATATTCGGTCAACAAGACCCGGATTTCCAAGATCAGGCGATCCACTTCTTCGCGTTTGGTGCCGCTGTAAAACCCCCGGATGCGTTTTTCTTTGTCGATGAGCACCAACTTGTCGGAGTGGATAAAGTCGGTGGCCAGATCCGAAGTGGCGGCCCTGGCCGACACAAAGTACCCGCAGCGGGCCAGTTCATAGATGGTGGCTTTGTCCCCGGTCAACATGGTCCAAGTCTGGGGGTCGGCATGGTAGCGCTGGGCATATTGCTGGAGCACCGCCACTGAATCGTGTTTGGGATCCACCGTGTGCGATACGATCTGGATCAAAGGATTGGCCTTGAACTGGGTTTGTACCCGCGTGAGTTCGGAGGACATTTGGAGGCAAATATCGGGGCAACGGGTAAAAAAGAAATTGGCAATGTAGATTTTGCCGGCCAAATCGCGATCGGTAAACGGCTGGCCGTTTTGGGACGTGAGGGCAAACGCGGGGATGCGGTGCACGCCCTCCACTTGGTTGGCTGGGCAGCTATCCGACTGCGGGTTGAACACCTCGAGGCCAACCTTGGTCTTCACCGTCCGGATGCCAATAAAAATCAGGATGGCGGGCACAATCAATATGACGGTGGCAATGAGGGACTTCAATACATTACTTTTCATCTGGTTGCGGGTTGATAGGCGAGACAAAGTTAAACCAAGATTAAAATGGATCCGTGGGGTGGCGTAACTTTGCCCAAACAAAAACTGCCCATGCCCGACATGATCCGCCTTTTGCCCGATTCACTGGCCAACCAAATAGCCGCTGGGGAAGTGGTGCAGCGTCCCGCTTCGGTGGTCAAAGAATTGCTGGAAAATGCCTTGGACGCGGGCAGCACCAGCATCCGGCTCATTGTCAAAGAGGCGGGCAAAGCCTTGGTGCAAGTGGTGGACGACGGCAGCGGCATGTCCGAAACCGATGCCCGGATGTGCTTCGAGCGGCACGCCACTTCCAAAATCAAATCGGTGGACGATCTGTTCAACCTCTATACTTTCGGTTTTCGGGGCGAGGCCATGGCCTCCATCGCGGCGGTGGCCCAAGTGGAGCTCAAAACCAAACGGCGGGAAGACACCATGGGGACGGCCCTGCAAATCGAGGGGTCCCAAGTGGTGGGCCAAGCCCCCGCTGCCACGCCCGATGGCAGCAATATCGCGGTCAAAAACCTGTTTTTCAACGTGCCGGCCCGGCGCAACTTCCTCAAATCCAATCCGGTGGAGCTGCGCCACATTTTTGACGAGTTTCACCGGGTGGCCCTCCCCAATCCCCAAACCGCTTTTGCCTTCTACCAAAATGAGCTGGAGGTGTACAACCTCAAACCGGGCAAACTGGCCCAACGTATTGTCGCTATTTTTGGCAAAAATTACAAGGAAATCCTGATCACTTGCCAAGAAGAAGTGTCCTCGGTGCGGGTAACAGGCTATATCGGCAAACCTGAGGCCGCCAAAAAGACCCGGGGCGAACAGTTTTTCTTTGTCAACAACCGCTACATCCGGCACAGTTACCTGCACCATGCCGTGATGACGGCCTACGCCAATTTGCTGCCCGATGAGAGCTTTCCGTTTTATGTGCTGATGATCGAGGTGGATCCGCACCGGATCGATGTCAACGTGCACCCGACCAAGACCGAGATCAAGTTTGACGATGAGCGGACGATCTACGCCGTGATCCAGTCGGCCGTAAAACGGGCCTTGGGCACCCACCACTTGGCCCCCGCCTTGGATTTTGAGCTCGATGTCAACTTTGCCCAGCCGGGCCACCTCAAGCCCGAGGCCGAAGATCGCACGGTTTCCCAATCGGAATACGATACTTTCCAGCAGTACATTCGCCAGAAAACCGCCCCGGAGAACTGGGAAACCCTTTACCCCGCCCCCCGGACCCAGTTGTTCAGGCCCGAAGTGCCGGCCACTGACCAAACCGTTGAATTGACGCTGGGCAGCGGGGCCAACCAAACCGCCGACGGGGAACGCGCCCAAACGGCGGGCCCGCGCACGTTCCAATTGCACCAACGGTACATCATCAGCCAAGTGAGATCGGGCATGATGATCATCGACCAGCAAGCCGCCCACCACCGGATCTTGTACGAACGCTATTTAAACAGCATGGAACACCAACAGCTGGTCCAGCGGGTGCTGTTTCCGCAGCGGCTAAACTTGAGCCCCGCCGATTTTGCGCTGTTAATGGAAATCCAGCCCGAACTGCAGGCCCTGGGCTTTGAGTTTGCGGGCGATCAGGCGGCCCAGGCCATCGTGCTCACGGGCGTGCCCGCCGATCAGCCCCAAATGGCCGACTTATCGGTGATCGAGACGCTGTTGGAGCAGTTCAAGGACAACAGTGCCCAGTTGCAGCTCAACAACCGCGAGAATGTGGCGGCATCGATGGCCAAGCGAACCGCCATCCGGCCGGGCGCGGTGCTGGAACCCATCGAGATGCAACTGCTCATCGATCAGCTTTTCGGGTGCTCCAACCCTAATTACACCCCGGATGGCCGCAAGATCATCACGCTGGTCAACTTGGACACCATCGAGGGGCTGTTTGCCTGATCGCGCTCCGGCAACATGACCGCCAATGGATGAGGCGATCGGTTTTTGCCTTTCGGTATCCCCGGAAGCATTGAACTGTTTTAGAGAAAACCCGTAATTTGGCCACTTATTCCCCAGTGGGCCGCGTGGTGGCCCTGCCCAACCTGCCCTTTGTCCACGGCAGACGCCCAGTCCCGGACACTTATGAGTACCCCTACGGCAGACGCCCAGTCCGCGACCACCTGGGCAACCTCAGGCTGGCCTACCGGCCCCAGACCCCCCAGGGCCAGAACCTGCGGCTGACCAACGAGCCGGAGAACGCCGACGAAGAGGCAGATGCGCAGTTGTTCAGCAACTTTGTGCCGCACCGGACGGATGTGCGGGCCCACGGGGGGGCGCACTCCCTGCGGGCCACCCAGGCCAGCGGCCGCACCGGGCGCACCGCCCAGCGGGTGCGGCTGTTGGCCGGGCAGGCCCTGGCCGCGAGCGCGATGGCGTTTTATGAGGGGACCGGCGGGGGCAGTGCCCAGCGCTCGGCCCTGCCCGCCAACCGCACCGCCGAGCGGGCGGGCAGCGCCCCCACCGGCGAG
>JAYUVL010000013.1:0-12285 GCA_043754075.1 Cytophagales bacterium
TTTTTTAAACCACTTATTTTTCAGTATACTTGTGGATTCACAAAACCGACCAATGGCTCCCGCCGAAAAGCCCGGACAATGTTCTGGGCTGCAATCAGCGACATTTCATTGCGCGTCCAAGTGGTGGCCGAGCCAATGTGCGGCGTGACAACGACATTGGGCAGGGTCAGCAGGGCACTGGTGGGCGACATCGGTTCGGGATTGGTCACATCCAAGCCCGCGCCCCAGATCCGTCCCTGCTGGATCGCCTCGGCCAAGTCGGCTTCTTGGTGGATGCCGCCCCGGGCCGTGTTGATGAAAATAGCAGTCCTTTTCATTTGGGCAAATGCAGCCTGATCAAATAATCCGGTAGTTTGGGGGCTGAGGCTGCAATGCACTGAAACGATATCGCTATGGCGCAATAAAGTGGCAAAATCCACCAACTTTGCCCCAAAAGCTTGCTCAGCCGCCGGCTTGGCAGTATTGGCGGTGTAAATAATTTCCATATCGTAGGCCCCAAAGCAACGTTTGGCCATCGCCATGCCGATTCGGCCCATCCCCACGATGCCTAGGGTTTTTCCTTTCAGATCCATTCCCAAATACCCAGTTGGGTGCCAGTCATGCCACCGGCCCGCCCGGATGTCGTGGTTGCTGTCCACTATTTTGCGGGCCACGGCTAACAAGAGCGCAAAGGCAATGTCGGCAGTAGCATCAGTGAGCACGTCAGGCGTATTGCCCACGGGAATACCCAAGGCGGTGGCCATGGGGATATCAATATTGTTGTAACCTACGGCATAGTTGCTAATTACTTTGAGGTGCTGGTTCTGTTCAAGGAAACTGGCATCGATCTTATCATCCAACATGCACAAGATGCCGTCGGCTTGGTGGGCATGGGCCACCAGTTCGGACGGAGTGGGGAATGCTGGGCCCGCCCAAATGTCCAGATCAAAGCCCGCTTGGCGCAAATAGTCCAATCCTTTAGGTAAAATTTGACGAGTAATAAATATTTTTGGCATTTTGTGGGGTTTACTTAAAGAAATGAACGAGGCAAAATTAGGGGAAAGTAGACAAGAAATGTCAACGGCGGGGGGATCTGCGAACGACGTTTGCAGTTTTGCCACTTTATCACAATCTTGCAAAGATGGAAACAACAATAAAGGCGTCTCACCCGCCACAACTATGAAAATGGACAAACCAACCCTCAATTTTTGGCAAATTTGGAACATGAGTTTTGGCTTTTTGGGTATCCAGTTTGGCTGGGCCCTGCAAATGGCCAACATGAGTTCCATTTATGAATACCTCGGGGCCAAAGCCGAAGAAATCCCCATGCTTTGGCTGGCCGCCCCGCTCACGGGTCTGTTGGTGCAACCGATCATCGGTTACATGAGCGATCGCACGTGGACCCGATTGGGACGGCGCAAGCCTTATTTTCTGGTTGGGGCCATTTTGTCCTCCATCTGTTTGGTGTTGATGCCCAACTCCCCTACCCTATGGATGGCGGCGGGCCTGCTCTGGATCTTGGATGCATCGATCAACGTTAGCATGGAACCTTTCCGGGCTTTTGTGGCCGATATGCTGCCCCGACCACAGCAAACGCGCGGTTTTGCCATGCAGAGTTTTTTTATTGGCTTGGGGGCGGTAATCGCCTCGGCCCTGCCGTGGATCATGGTCAACTGGTTCGGGTTCAGTGCGGCGGCGGCGGCTGGCGAAGTCCCGATCACCGTGCGAATCTCTTTTTACATTGGGGCCGTCGCTTTCTTGAGTGCGGTGATCTACACCATTGCCACCACCAAAGAATACCCCCCAACCGATATGGCGGCTTTTGAAGCGGAAAAAAAGAAAAATGCGGGCCTGTTTTCCGGGGCCAATGAAATTCTCCACAGCGTGGCCAATATGCCCAAGACCATGAAACAATTAGCTTTGGTTCAATTCTTTACTTGGCCGGGCCTGTTCCTAATGTGGTTCTATTTTGCCCCGGCTGTAGCCCGGGATGTAATGGGCGCGCCGGACACCAACTCCCCACTTTATGCAGAGGGAACCGCTTGGGCCGGCCTGTGCTTTTCCTTTTATTCGTTGATCACCTTCGCATTTTCCTTTGTGTTGCCCAATGTGGCCAGTGCACTGGGCCGCAAAACCACCCACGCCGTTTGCCTACTTGCTGGGGCAGTGGGCCTGATTTCCGTCGGTTTTATCCATGACAAATACTGGCTGCTCGCCTCCATGGTAGGCGTGGGCATTGCGTGGGCCAGTATTCTTTCCATGCCCTACGCCATGTTGGTGCGCCACCTCCCCCCGGCCAAAATCGGGATTTTCATGGGCATCTTCAATTTTTTCATCGTGATCCCCGAAATTTTGGCCGCACTTGGCTTTGGGTGGATCATGGAGCATTGGCTGAACAATGATCGGGGCCTGGCAGTGATGCTGGGCGGAGGCTTGCTCATCTTAGCCGCCCTGCTCACCAGCTTGGTCGATGATCAGAACCAGGAAATCGCCGCCCAATAGTTCGTTTTTTAGGCAGATCAACGTTTTTGCCTTCCAGTCAATCTTTTTTACGCTGTCAAGCCCTATTCCAATGAAATATATCCTCACACTTGATCAAGGAACCACCAGTTGCCGCTCCATTGTTTTCAATGAACTCGGCCGCATCGTCAGCATGGCCCAAAAAGAGTTCACCCAAGTGTATCCCCAACCGGGCTGGGTAGAACACAATGCCCTCGAGATCTGGAACACTCAGCTCCAGACCCTTAAAGAAGCAGTACAAGGGGCCTTGCTCACCTACCGCGACATCTCGGCCATTGGCATCACCAACCAGCGCGAAACCACCGTCGTGTGGGACAAGCAAACTGGCGAACCAATTTACAATGCGATAGTTTGGCAAGATCGGCGCACCGCCGAGAGCTGTGACCAGATCAAGCGTACCGAAAAACTGTCCGATTACATTCGGGAAAATACCGGGCTGGTGATCGATGCCTATTTTTCGGCCACCAAAGTGCAGTGGCTGCTCGATAATGTGCCCGGAGCCCGCGAAAAGGCCGAAGCTGGCAGCCTACTCTTTGGCACCATCGATACTTGGCTGATCTGGAAACTCACCAGGGGCCGGCTGCACGCCACTGACTATTCCAATGCCTCGCGAACCATGTTTTACAACATTCGCACGTTGGACTGGGACAATTACATCCTCGAGTCGCTCAATATCCCGCGCACCATGCTGCCCGAGGTGCGCATGAGCAGCGGTAGTTTTGATGCCACCGACGGCCAGTTGCTGGACGGCACCGAGATCCCGATCACCGGCGTGGCCGGCGACCAGCAAGCGGCCCTGTTCGGACAAGCCTGCTTCAAACCCGGCATGGCCAAAAACACCTATGGCACCGGCTGTTTCCTACTGGAAAACACCGGCGAAAAAATTATCAAATCCAAGTCGGGGCTCATCACCACCATCGCTTGGGGACTGGACGGCAAGATCGATTATGCCCTGGAGGGCAGTGTGTTCATCGCAGGGGCCGCCATCCAATGGCTGCGCGACGGACTGTACCTGATCGACCAAGCCTCTGACTCTGAGTATTTTGCCGATCAGGTGGTGGACTCGGGCGGTATCTACGTCGTTCCAGCCTTTGCCGGCTTGGGCACTCCCTACTGGGACATGTATGCGCGGGGGGCCATTTTTGGCCTCACTCGTGGCACGGGCAAGAACCACCTGATCCGCGCCACGCTCGAGTCGCTGGCCTACCAGACCAAGGATGTGCTGGTGGCCATGAACGAAGATGCCAAGCTGGATCTCCAAGCCTTGCGCGTGGACGGTGGGGCTGCCGCCAATAATTTCCTGATGCAGTTTCAAGCCGACATTTTGGGCGTGGAAGTGCAGCGCCCCCAGATCATCGAAAGTACGGCCCGGGGCGCGGCCTTCTTGGCTGGCATTGGGGCTGGGATCTGGACCAAGGATCAAGTGGCCGAACTCTGGAAAATGGAGCGCACTTTCCGGCCCCAACTCAACGATTTTGAATCGGCCAAACGCTACCGAGGCTGGAAAGAAGCCGTACGTCGCACCATGGGCTGGGCCAAAGAAGTGGAGTAAGCCATCGCCGCCCCCTGCCCGCCCCGCCAGTGATTGGGGCGGACAGGGGCCAAGTAAAAAACGACGAAGCGACAATCACCGGCCGACCACCCGATATCCACCGCTGTGCTTACAACTTTACTTATCTTATTGGCAGCCATTGCCTTTATTGTGCTGGCGACGGCCAAATATAAACTTCACCCTTTTCTGGCCCTGTTGTTTGCCGCCTACGGAGTAGCCTGGGGAGCGGGCCTCCCTGCCGCTGAAATCGGCAGGGCGATCTCAACGGGTTTCGGCCACACCCTTTCCGGCATTGGGCTGGTGATTGTAGCGGGCACGCTCATTGGCACGGCATTGGAAAAATCGGGGGCTACTTTGCGCTTGGCTGAAACTGTTTTTGGTTGGTTGGGGGATCGCAAGCCTACTTGGGGCATGGGCATTATCGGCTATTTGGTCTCGATCGCCGTGTTTTGTGATTCGGGCTTCATCATTTTGGCCTCCCTCAACCGAGCCTTGGCCGCCAAGACCGGGACACCGCTCCCCGCCTTGTCAGTCGCGCTGGGCATGGGACTGCTTTCCACCCACGCGCTAGTGCCGCCCACGCCCGGCCCTGTGGCTGCAGCCGACACCTTACAGGCCAGCTTGCCTTTGGTCATTGGCCTCAACCTGCTTATTTCCCTGCCACTCACCCTAGTGGGCATTCTGTTTGCAAATTATTTAATCAAAACTTTGTCGCCACCGGCTGCCGGGGCGACGGCTGGGGCGGCCCCAACAACGAGTACCGCCCCGGTCAGGCTACCCAGTTTGGGTTTCGCTTTGGCGCCCATCTTGGTGCCCATTGGGCTGATGTCATTGGGCACTGTCGGCGATTTGGTGCTCCCCACCGACCAATGGCTTTGGCTCAAGAGCTGGCTGGCTTTTTTGGGGATGCCCGTCAATGCGCTGGTGGTCGGGATGCTTTGCTGCGGTTTCCTTTTGCCCCGGGGCAACCGCGCCGCCCTCAGTCAATGGGTGGGCCAAGGCTTGATCGACGCCGCCCCGGTAATGATCATAACGGCCACGGGAGGAGCGTTGGGGGCCACCATCAAGCTTTTGCCCCTGCAAACCCACTTGGCCGCAGCCATTTCGGGCTTGGGCGATGGGGGCCAATGGCTGGGCGCATTGTTGGCCTTCGCAGTGGCAGCCCTGCTCAAAACCGCCCAGGGCTCATCCACCGTGGCCATCGTCACTACATCGGCCATTGTGGCCCCACTACTTCCCGCGCTAAGTTTGGACAGCGAATTGGGCCGGGCTTTACTGGTGGCCGTCATTGGTTCGGGGGCACTCACGGTATCACACGCCAACGACAGCTTTTTTTGGGTAGTGGCCCAGTTTGGCCAAATGGATGCCCGGACTGCCTACCGAACCCACACCTTGGGCACCCTGCTGATCGGCCTGACCGGACTGGTGGTGAGCTTGAGCTTGGTGTTGCTCCTACTGTGAGCTCCGGCGGTTAAACGCGCACTCGGGCTCGCCACTTGTGCGCGTTTGGGCAGCGGACAACTGTGCGTTTTTTTGTGCACAACGGGCCAGTGGATACAAATCTAAATTAACTTAGCGGCGTTTTTGGCCAAGTTCTGTGATCTGCTCAGGTTCTTGGCCAATGCGCCAGCGGCAACCTCGCAGGGGGGCTATACAAATGCGCAAAGTATTAATAGCTGTTTTACCAACCCATTTATCCACCCAGATGAAGGCATATATATTTCCGGGCCAAGGCTCACAGTTTAGCGGCATGGGCCAAACGCTCTATCAAACTTCGGCCCAAGCCAAAGACCTGTTTGAGCTGGCCAACGAGCTGTTGGGCTTTAGGATCACCGACGTGATGTTCAGTGGAACCGAAGAAGAACTGAAACAAACCGACGTCACCCAGCCCGCCATTTTTTTGCACTCGGTGGTGCTGGCCGCCATCACGCCCGGGTTTTCCCCGCAAATGGTGGCGGGGCACTCACTCGGCGAATTCTCCGCGCTGGTGGCAGCGGGCGTGCTCTCGTTTGAAGACGGCCTACGGTTGGTGGCCGCCCGGGCCAGGGCCATGCAGCTGGCGTGTGAACTGAACCCCTCCACGATGGCCGCCGTCCTCAACCTGGCCGATGACTTGGTGGAGCAGATTTGCGCCGAGGTGAGTGCGGGTGGCGAAGTGGTGGTGGCCGCCAATTATAACTGCCCGGGCCAAGTGGTCATTTCAGGATCTTTCCGGGGGGTGGAACTGGCAGGAGAAAAGCTAAAAGCCGCTGGGGCCAAGCGGGTACTCCCCTTGTCCGTGGGCGGTGCGTTCCACTCACCCTTGATGCAGCCCGCCCGCGAAGAACTGGCGGCCGCCATTGAAGGCACCGTTTTCAAGGATGCGCATGGATGTCCCGTTTATCAAAATGTGGATGCCAAACCTTACGAATCGGCCGCACAGATCAAAGCCAATCTGGTGGCCCAACTGACCTCCCCAGTGCGCTGGGCCCAATCGGTAGAACGGATGCTGGCCGACGGGGCCACGGCGTTCATCGAGTGTGGTCCGGGAAAAGTATTGCAGGGGTTGGTCAAGAAGATCCACAAGGATGCCTTTACCGAATCGATCTAACATGGCTGCCTCCCTTAAACCGTGGTTGTCGGCCTTCCGCCTGCGCACGCTACCACTGGCGTTGGCCAGTATTTTCTTGGGCAGTTTTTTGGCCGCGGCCCGCGCTAGTTTTCGCTGGGAGGTGCTGGCTCTGGCCGCACTTACCACGGTTCTGTTGCAGGTGCTGTCCAATTTGGCCAATGACTATGGCGACTCCATCCACGGGGCCGACCTGGTGAAAGAGCGCACCGGGCCAGCCCGGGCCGTCCAATCGGGGCAAATCTCCAAGGCAGCCATGCTTCGGGCGATGGCATTGTTTGCCAGTTTGGCCTTGGCGGCGGGGCTGAGCCTACTTTGGGTCGCCACCGCCCATTCCCTGCCCTTGTCTTTGACCTTTTTGGGGTTGGGCGTGCTGGCCATCTTGGCCGCCGTCACTTACACTGCCGGGGCCAAGCCCTACGGGTACGCGGGGCTGGGCGATGTGTCGGTATTGGTCTTTTTTGGCTGGCTGGGCGTGCTGGGCACTTACTTCCTGCACGTGGGGCACCTCGATGGGTGGCTATTGTTGCCGGCCACCAGCTGCGGCCTATTTGCCGTCGGAGTGCTGAACATCAACAATATCCGGGACATTGATTCGGATCGGGTGGCGGGCAAGCGCTCCGTGCCCGTGCGCATCGGGCGCGACCGGGCGGTGGCCTATCATTGGGCGCTGATCTTGGGCGGCATTGGTTGCGCGGTGGCCTACGTAGCGGGGCACTATTCCTCGCCTTGGCAGGGCCTTTTCTTGATCAGCGTACCGTTGCTGATCCACAATGGCCGGTCGGTGAGCCGCCTCCGGCAATCGCCCGCGATTGATGGCTACTTGAAACAAATGGCTTTGGCCACGCTGACGTTCGTCATCACCTTCGGCCTGGGGCAATTGCTCGGGCGCTAGTCGGCCCCGTTTATTTTGGCGGGCCTAACCGCCGGTCAATCTCAGCTTTGATCTGTTTAAAGAGCAAGAGCGGGTGCAACGTGCGCCAATTGCCCACGTCCAAGTTGCCACCGTAATTGACATAGCTGTCAATGTTGTACTTTTTCCATTCGGCCAGCACAAAATCGCGAAAGTTGATGGCCACGATCCACCCGCCCTCATCGTCCACATCCTCGAACCATTCTTCGTAGTAGCAATCATCGGAGCCGTGAAAGTTAAAAACATTTTCGCCGATCAAAACGTAATAAATAATGCCAGCATGGTTCAAAAAATCAACCACATTGCGTTTGAGATAGCTCGCGTCGTTGTGGAGGGTGTCGTTCCATTCACCCATGAACTCGATGATAGCCACTTTGCGGGCATAATCGGCATAGAGCAATTTGAGATAAAGGGTTTCGGAGCCGATCTCCTCCCATGAAGGGTGGATAAAGTAGCCGTACACATCGTTGCGAAACTCCATCGGGTCGTGTTCCCGACCAAAAAACGGGGATCGTTCGTCGCTATCAGCGGTGTAAATGCCTTCCCAACGATAAAATGGTTCAATGTTGTGCATTGATGCACTGGTTAGTGGATAACAAAAGTACCAATAAAACAGACTAGGCTTTGCAATCGCAAGGAAAAAGTGGGGGTTTGGATACCAACAAAAAACCTGTAAGCCATTGCTTACAGGTTTGGGGCAGTAAAAATTTTCAGTACAGCGTACGGGAATCGAACCCGTGTTACGTCCGTGAAAGGGACGTGTCCTAACCCCTAGACGAACGCTGCTCTTTTTTGGGTGTGCAAAATTACAATAACGACATAAACCACCAAACTTTTCTCTCGGATTTTTTTAAACTTTTTCAAAAAACTGGGATTGCTTCCCAAAAATGCGGGTAGTTTGCCCAGTTTAAGCCCTGATCTAAGGAGTTAGCGGGGGGAGCACGCTGGAAGGGTAACCACTTTTGCCATCCGGTTGCCTATCTTTGTCGCTCAATCACATGGCCGGAGCAACGAAAAAAGCTGGCCACCCAGTTTAATTGCATGGCAGATATCATTGAATCCTTAAAGATAATTACCAACCCTGAATCCATCATCTTGTATGGGGGGCTAGTACTGATATTTATGGTTGTATTTGCCGAGAACGGGGTATTTTTCGCCCTTTTTTTGCCCGGCGAATCGTTGGTTTTCCTTTCTGGGGTGTTTTGCAAAATGGGCTTGTTGGCCCACTCGCTGCCCGTGGTGATGGGCTTGTGCTATTTGGCCGCTTTTTTGGGCTACCAGTTCGGCTATTGGTTTGGGAGCCAAAGCGGCTACCTGCTGTTCCACCGCCGTGACACTTGGTTTTTTAAACGGCACCACCTGGCCATGGCCCGGCTCTATCACCGCAGATATGGCTGGAAAATCATCATCTTGGGCCGTTTTATCCCCGTGGTGCGCACATTTACCCCGATTTTGGCCGGAGCCATCGCGCTGGCCCCCAAGCGCTTTGCCAGCCTCAACCTGGTGGGCTCAGCCTTGTTTGTGTGCCCATTTATTTTATTGGGTTATTTTGCTGGCGGGGTTATCCCAAATCCAAGCCAATATGTGCCTTATGTATTCATCGGTTTGGGCATGGTTATTTTAATGCCAGTGCTCAGGCCCCTGTACCACAAAATTTTTCCCAAGCGGGCCTAAATTCCTTCTTTCCACCTTTTTTGCATTAAATTGCTATCAAATAGGCCTGCTATATCGGCCCTCCTCTGTTCTGATCAGCGAATGAAATTCAACCAAACGTCTTCTCCCATGCAACTGCACAAGCCCTGGTGGGCACTTTTGGGAATACTCATCTTCAGTATGCTCTGCTTAGTGCAGACCGCCCAAGCTACCCACATCCGTGCCGGCGATATCACCGCCCGACGGCTGCCAGGCACTAGTCTGTCCTACGAATTTACCATTGTCATCTATACCGATGATACAGGGATCACCCCTGACGAATCCGTAGAAATTTTCTTTGGGGACGGGTCTCCTTCCCGCATGGTGCCTCGGGTTTCGCAACGGGGCGTGGGCAACTTGACCACCGAAAATATTTACCGCATCACCTATACCTTTGCTGGCCCGGGCGAGTTTCCGGTGGGGGTGGTGATCAACAACCGGAACCCCAATGTGCTCAATATCCCAAACTCGATCAACACTCCTTTTGCCATCCAGTCCACTTTCCTGATTTCGCCTTTTTTAGGGCTGAACTCGGCCCCCATCTTGACCAACCCGCCCGTCGATTTCTTGGCTTGTGTGGGCCGCAAATTCAAGCACAACCCGGGCGCTTTTGATCCCGAGGGCGACAGTTTGTCTTACCGTTTTGTGGTGTCCCGCCGGGGATTGCGCCGCAATATTGAGCCTTATTATGAGGTCAACCGCGTGCCCTCCATCGATGCCCTGACCGAAGACCGGCGCGGGCCGTCCACCTTGACCCTCAACCCGATCACGGGCGATCTGGTATGGGATGCCCCCGGCCAGCCTGGGCAGTACAACGTCGCGTTTATCGTGGATGAGTGGCGCAATGGAGTGCTCATCGGGTCGGTCAACCGCGATATGCAAATAGTGGTGAACGACTGCCCCATCAACCGCAACCCACCCCAGATCACCTCGCGGGCCCTTGACACTTGCGTGGTGGCCGGGGCCGAACTGCGCAGCGTGGTGACAGCCACCGATGCCGACCGCAACCGGATGCAGATCACCGGGTTTGGTGGCCCGTTCCAGCTCGTGGCTCCCAGTAACCGCGCCCAATTGGATACAGTGGGCCAAAATTTTGCTCCTGGCCAAGCCAGGGCCACTTTCTCGTGGCCAACCACCTGCAACGATGTCCGACAGCAAATTTATACCGCCACTTTCCGGGTGCGGGATGCCACCAACAGCGCGTTGGCCGACTTTCTGACGTGGCGGATCCGGGTGATCGGGCCGCCGCCGGAGGGGCTAGCTGCCGTCCTGAACAACCAGACCCGAGCCGCAACGGTCAATTGGCAAAGTTACCTTTGTGCCATTGGGGCCCGGACACCGCGTGGCGCCGATTCCATGACCGTTTATCGACGGCAAGGTTCGTCGGCTTGGCAGCCGGGCCGCTGCGAAACCGGCATCCCAGCCTCGGCGGGCTACTCGGTCGTGGGCCGCGTGCCGATTGGCCAAACCAATTTTCTGGACAACAACAACAACTTGGGCCTCCAGCCCGGAGTCACCTACTGTTATCGGCTGGTGGCCAACTATGCCGATGGCAGTTTGAGCGTCGCCTCGCGCGAGTTCTGTATCACTTCCCGCTCCAATGCACCCCTGATCATCAATGTGAGCGTGGCAGAAACCGCCCCCCAGAACGGGCAAATATTTGTCCGCTGGGTCAAACCGATTGGATTGGTTGCCAATGACTTTCCCCGACCTTGGACGTATCAAGTAAGCCGCGCCACTGGTTTCACTGGTACAGCGAGCTTGGTGCGCTTGCCCCAAGTATTCGCCGAAAATGACACTTCGTTCACCGATCAACAACTGAACACTACCGGGCAGGTCTATAATTACCGGATCTATTTCTTTTCCCAAGGCCGGCTGGTGGACAGTTCGGCGGTGGCCTCTTCGGTCCGGCTGACGGCTACCCCGGGGATCCGCACGGTCAACTTGGCTTGGCAAGCCCAAACCCCGTGGGACAATAACTCTGCCCGCTTTCGGCGGCACCTGATCTACCGTGAACGCATCACCCAACGCGGCACTTTTGACCTTATCGACAGCGTGGATGTTACCCTGAACGGCTTCCGCTACGTGGATCGAGGCACTTTTCAGAACCAGCCACTGCAAGAGCGGGTGCAGTACTGCTACTACGTGACCACCCGGGGCACCTACAGCAACGCCAACATCCGCGACCCGCTGCTGAATGATTCGCAGCGGGCCTGCGCCACCAGTCGCGATGTGACCCCGCCTTGCCAAGTGGCCGATTTACGCCTAGAACGGCTGGACTGCGCCCGATTACTGGCCGACAACAGCAATTGCAATGACAATACTTACCGCGTCAACCTAAATTGGCAACCAAACTTTGGGACCAACTGTGACCGGGACGTGGTGGCCTATAACCTATATTTTGCTGATTACGAGGGCGATACGCTCACCCTGCTCGCACGAGGACTGACTACCCCCAGCTTTGTCCACCAGCGCACCAACTCTGTGGCGGGCTGTTACGCGGTGACCGCCTTGGACAGCGAAGGCAATGAAAGCCCGCGCAGTGCCCCCATTTGCAACGACAACTGCCCGCAATATGTGCTCCCCAACGTAATCACGCCCAATGGCGATGGCCGAAACGATCTCTTCCGCCCGATCGGTTGTCCACGCTTTGTGCGCAGTGTGCTGTTCCGGGTGCGCAACCGCTGGGGCCAGTTGGTGTACGAAAGCACCGAAGACGTGTTGCTCAACTGGCGTGGGGTCCGCAACGACGGCTCGGAACTGCCCGCCGGGACCTACTATTACGAGGCCATTGTGGCGTTCAACCGACTGAACCGAACAGACGAGACCCGCACCATTACTGGCTGGGTGCAGATCATCCGACAAGACTAACCAACAGGTTTTCTTTCCAGCAAATGGCCCCAACTCATTGAAGCTGGGGCCATTGTTGATCCAAAGAAGCGATCAATGCCACTCGCGCTTGGCATTGATCGCTTCTTTTTTGCGGAAAGCGGCCTCGAGGTCAATTTCAAAATAATTGGC
>JAYUVL010000014.1:0-18756 GCA_043754075.1 Cytophagales bacterium
GAATCTGAAAATGACTGACCTCATGGACTTCCATTTTTATCGATCCAACCCAGAAGTGACCAAATATCAAAGTTTTGATGTCTACACCATTCAACAAGCCAATGAATTTATCAAAGAACAACATGATCAAGCATTTGGCAAGCCGGGCGAATGGGTCCAATATGGAATTGAGAACAAAGAGACCGGAAAAATAATTGGCGATTGCGCAATCAAACTTGATCAAGATGATCCCCGAATTGGAGAAATTGGGGTGACGATCTCCCACATTGAGCAAAAAAAAGGCTACGCAAAAGAAACCCTGACCGCCATATTAAACTTTTTATTTAAGATAGAAGACTTTCACAGAGTGGTTGAAATCGTAGATGCTGATAACATTGCTTCCATTCAGTTGCTAAAGAGCCTTGGTTTTAAACAAGAAGGGCACTTTATTGAAAATATTTTTTTCAAGGGCAACTGGGGCAGTGAATTCCAATTTGCAATGCTAAGAAAAGAATGGATAGAATGGAATCCTGACCGGGCCAAACCGCCAGTAAAGAATGCAATCCTATTGAGTTAATTAAAATGATGGCTTAAAGGTTTGCTTGAGCTTGTTTTCAGGTACAACCATTTTTTGAGTTTAGCAAAGGCATGGCGCCCTCACTCCATTTTTCCCTTAAATGAGTTTTTGCTTATTTTTTATCATAAATGTGCTTAATTTAATCAAAATTTAGAACACCAATTCAAAAGTCAACAAACTTGATAAAAGACATTGCTGCTCACATCAACGCCCCTATTTGGTGTTTCCAAACCGCAAAATAGGAACCCGCTCTTGAATGGGGGAACCGATAAAACCAGCCCCAAAGCCCCATTGCTCACCACCGCCGTATTAACAGGGGGTAGATAGCATCTTCCGCAGTGGCCCCCAAGCACCCACTTGACACGAATTGCCATGAAATAGGTCAGCATTGTGTAAGTTTACAGTCGACAAGAAGAAAGATTATGAGATTTGCGACTTTTAACCCTTTCAACGGTAGGGTAATTGAAGAGTTTGAACACTACACCGACGATCGCGTCATCGATCTGCTCTCCCAATCTTCGCAGGTATTCCCCCAGTGGCGAAGCACTCCCCTGGCGCTTCGGGGTGAACTCTTTTTAAAGCTGGCAGACCTCCTGCGCAACCGTACGGAGGGATATGCCGAGGCGATAGTCCGGGAAATGGGCAAGCCCATCCGCGAAGCCAGGGCTGAGATCGGCAAGTGTGCGTGGGTGTGTGAATATTATGCCCAAAACGCCGAAAAATTTTTAGCCAACGAACCACTTGCTTCTGATGCGAGCAAAAGTTACCTCAGCTATGAACCGCTGGGTGCCGTATTGGCCATTATGCCCTGGAATTTTCCTTTTTGGCAGGTGTTCCGGTTTGCGGCTCCCGCACTCATGGCGGGCAATGTTGCCCTGCTCAAGCCCGCTCCCAATACCACTCGCTGTGGTTTGGCCATTGAAGAGTTGTTCCGGGCTGCTGGTTTTCCCCCAACCGTGTTCCAGACCCTTTTGGCCGATAATGACCAAGTGCGCCACATCATTGGCAGCACCTTCGTGCAGGCGGTCACACTCACGGGCAGCGAGCGAGCGGGCATTTTCGTTGCCTCGGCGGCCGGGGCCAACATCAAGAAAACCGTGCTCGAGCTGGGTGGGAGTGACCCGTTCATTGTGCTGGAAGATGCTGATTTGGCCGAGGCCGCCAAAATAGCGGTGCAATCTAGGATGATCAACGCTGGGCAGAGTTGCATAGCGGCCAAGCGGTTTATCGTCAGCGAAAAAATTGTGGATAAATTTATCAGTTTGTGCAAAACCGCCATTGAGCGGTTGGTGGTAGGTGACCCGCAGGATAATCAAACTGAGATCGGCCCATTGGCCCGCCCCGATTTGGTGGAACAACTGCGGATCCAAGTGGAACGGTCCATTAAGAAAGGTGCCCAGTTGATCACGGGTGGCACGCTGGAAGGCAATTTTTACGCGCCCACCCTGTTGGCCAATGTCAGGCCGGGAATGCCCGCTTTTGACCAAGAAATGTTTGGCCCAGTGATGGCCGTGACCAGTTTCAAGACTGAGCAAGAAGCCATCGAGCTGGCCAATCAGAGTGATTTTGGGCTTGGCGCCTCGATCTGGACCCAGCAACCCGAAAAGGCCCAAAAAATAATCCCCCAGTTGGAAGTTGGGGGAGTTTTTGTCAATACAATGGTCAAATCTGATCCCCGCCTGCCATTTGGGGGGATCAAGAAATCGGGCTACGGCCGCGAACTGTCCGCGTTGGGCATCCGGGAGTTCTGCAACCTAAAAACGGTGTACATCGCTTAGCCCCGCTTTTTGAGGAGGAGTTCCACGCGTCGGTTTTGTTCGCGCTTGCGGGGGTCGCGGTTGTCTGCAATCGGCCTGTTCCCTCCGTGGCCTACTGTGGTGATCCTTTTGCTGGCAATTCCTTTATCACTCAAGTGTGATTTAACGGCCTCGGCCCGTTGTTCGGATAGCTTTACGTTCAACTTTGCATCGCCCGTATTATCAGTGTGTCCCGCCACCTCGACGTCCAACTGGGGGTGAAGCCGCAGAAAGTCGGCGATGCGATCCAGTTCGGTCAATGAATTGGGCGTTAACTCGGCTTTGCTTTGCTCAAATTGGATGTTGAGTGGAATCGGCTTGCCCAAATTGTCGGCCCGGAGTTGGTTGTCCACTGTCGCGGCAGGGTTGGTTTTGGGCTTGGCAACAACGATCTCCACTTTGTATATCCCTTTGCCCTCGGTTCCGACCCAAATATTGCCTGCCCGATCCAATGAAGCACACGTGGCCGCTTCGGTCACATAACCATCGGCTGGGCCATAGATTCGCCATTTGCCATTTTCAAGACAGGCCAGTTTATCGGCAATGAGCCAGCAGCGATCGGCAGCATCAAACACGATGCCCACTATTTTGGCCGTGCGCAATTCAGCGGGCAGGGTTTGTTTTTTCCACTGGCTAAATCGGTCAAATTGCCAAAGTTCAGCCCCCCGGATGGTGGTGGTGCTCACCCAAAGGCTGTTGTTATATTCGGCAATGGCTTGGACGTGGGTTTTGATGGCGGTGGCTTTGGGCAGGTAGTTGTCCTCTAGCCCCCACAGCCCACTTTGGGTGCCTACCCACGTGGCCCCCCGGCTATCGGTCAGCAGGCGGGTAATGTGATCATCGGGAAATTTAGTGGCCGCTACGCTGAACTGTTGCAACTTTTTCTCGTTCTCGTCCCAAAGGAATAGCCCATTATTGAGCGTGCCCGCCCAGATTTTTTCTCCCCCATCGGTGCTCAGGGCCGTGACGATGGAAGTGCCGGACAGTTCCAGCCCGACATCGTTTAGCGTACCCTTCGTGCTCATTTTCACGAGGCGGCTGTTGTAAGTGCCCACCCACAAGCGGCCAGTATTGTCGTAAATGATGGTACGGGCCGGGACAATGGCTTGGCCCTGCGCCAAACTCACTTTTTCAATGCCCTCTTTTTCCATTTTGTAAACCCCTTTTTCGGACACGATCCATTTGACGTTCTGGTTGTCGATGGCAATGGCGTTGATCGCGGGTGATTCGGGCATTTTGAGATTGGTAATGCGCACTGTTTGGGCCATGGAAGCGCTCACCAATGTAATCATCAGCAAGGCAATAAAAGGGATTCTTAGCATAGTGTTCGCTTGTTTAGAGGGGCAATTCACCCTTGTAAAATGCCCTGTCTAACAAAATGCGAAATTTATGCCATGTCTTGCGCGGGAGGCTACTCTAGGCTGCGGGCCAGCAGGATGAGCCGGTCGCGCACGAGGTCAGGCCGGAACGTTTCCTTGTCCACCACCCGGCCCTGTTCCAGGTGGAGCAGGGTCACTTCGCCGCCAAGGACGCCGCCCTTGAGGAACCGGGCAGTGCCGTCCAGCACGAGGTTGGCCGCCTTTTGCTCTGCGGGGCCATAGCGGCGGCGCGCCTCGCGGGTGCCCATGCCCGACACGGCCACAAACACGATCCTTGGGTTGCCTAAGTGCTGTTTGGAAAATGCCACGCACTGCTCGGTACATTTGCCACAGCCCTCCAGCGGGATGAGCATCATGAACTCGGCCCCGGGCGGCAGTTCCCGGCCCAGTCCGGCCAAGGCTTCGTCCACCACTTCTTGGTCTGGGTGGCCGCCCCCGGCGCAGGCCAGGAGCAGCAGCAATAGCCACACCAAGGGCCAGCTACTGCGCCTTGGCCTCGAGCTTGAACAGGGTATAGGAGAGCACATCTTCGTTGAGGTCGGGGTTGTCGGGGTGGGCATTGGAGAGGTAGAGCCCTTGCGGGCCGATGAACCAGCGCATGGTGAAATAGCGGTCGGGGGGCAGCATGGTCTCCCCGATGATCTTGAGGTCCTTGTTCAGAATGATGATGGAACAGGGCTTCTCGGCGTAGATGCGCAGGATGTTGCCCACGTTGGACATATCGTCGTGGGGATGCCAGGCAATGCGGTAATAGACCTGCCGCCAGAGATCGTAGCCCAAGTTTGAGTAGCACTGCTGCTCGATGATCGGGCGGTCAATTTCCTTTTCGGTGGTGGGCTCCCGTTCCACGGGCTCGAGGGGGTCGGTGATGAACCGGCTGGCCGCATAATGGGCCATGGTCTTCCCATCTTGCCAGGCATACACGCTGTCGGAGGCCGGGAAATTGAACACAAAGCCGCTGGGTGCCCGGGTGATGCCTGCCTCCATGTGGATTATTGACCAAGAATTTTGCTGGTAAAGCTCCGGGTAAAATGCCGGATAGAGCTTCAGATCGCCTGAGCGCAAGTTTATACTGGCCAAAAAGGGTTGCCTCCTGACTTGCGGGCTGGAGGCGAAACCATCGGGCCAGCGGAAAAAATGGAACATGTCGTCCTTGACCGGGGAACTATTGATGTTGCAAATTGTGCAATAAGCCAAAATTGTTTCCCCTTTCAAGTTGCTGTTCCGCAGGTCATACACTTTTTTAACCCGGCCACTGGTGTCGGCAAGCACAAACCGAAAGGGTGGATTGGTAAAAAAGATGGAGTCCAGGTTGTGGACAAAAAAGTCGCACATTTCGCCGATCCCGTCCGGCCCCTCGGCGACAAAGCGGGCCACAAAACTTCTTTGCAGGGTAGTTTCGTCGTAGAACGACAACTTCTTGGCCTGGTTGTCCCGACAAACGAAATAGCCCTTGGCACTTTTCTGGTCATAATAGTACTCCGTGTTGGCCTGCAGGCTGGTGGTGGAATCAATGGCCAGTGTTACTAGTTGGGCGGCGGCCAGTTCCACCCCGTAATTTGGTTGTTGCCCCCCGTTCTGTTCATTTTCGCAGGCCAAGAGCCAGCATGACAGAAAAACTAAAATGTTTGGTTTCATTGTTAAAGGGAAATTTGTATGTTTAGCTTTCAGCAAGCGACCCCGCCCTTGCCCAAAAAAGGCTTGTGCGGGGTCGCGATGCGATGAGTTGCCATTAGCAATAACAACCCATCGTTGCTTTGGGGCATCCTTCGCCATTCCATTTACATGTGTTTGTTAATACTTTTTGGGCTGTAACTTGTGAGACATTCAGCCCAGCGAAGCCAACAAGGCCCAGCGACAGCACAAACACTTTGGTGAATTTACGCAATTGCTTTTTCATGAGACTTATAAAGTTTAAAGGTTCACTGATGGGACAAACTTAACCCCCCTCATTTACAATTCCAAGCCCTGCATATTAATAAATCGTTAATTTTTTAAGATCGGTGGGCCTTGGACACTTGCTGGTGCCCAAGGCCCACTTTGGGCACACCAAGGCCAGCTACCGCGCCTTGGCCTCGAGCTTGAACAGGGTATAGGAGAGCACATCTTCGTTGAGGTCGGGGTTGTCTAGGCTGGTAAACTCGAACAAAAAAAAGCGACTACGGTTAAGTGAGTCGCTCCTTAAAAAATTTGGGTAATTCCTTGCGGTATTTTATTGCGCTTTTTCCCCGCCTTCTTCTTCGGTTACCACTGCATCTTTTTGGGTAGTAGCTTGGCCGTTGGTGTAGGCTTCGTAAGTGGTTTGGTGGGCAAAGGGCCGCTTGCCAATCAATCGCTCGAGATCGCTTTGGAAAATGATTTCCTTTGACAGCAGCTCTTTGGCAACAATTTCCAATAAATCTTGCTTTTCCAATAGCAACAGCCGCGTGCGCTTATAGACATCCTCAATCAGGTTCTTCACTTCATTGTCAACCAATTCGGCAGTGGCCTCAGAATACGGTTTTTCAAACGAGTACTCTGATTTTTTGGAATCGTAAAAGGACATGTTACCAATTTTGCTGTTCATACCATACACGGATACAATGCTGTAAGCCATTTTGGTTACTCGCTCCAAATCGCTCAATGCCCCGGTCGATATTTTGCCAAAAGTAATGTCTTCGGCGGCGCGTCCACCCAAGGTCATGCACATATCGTCCATCAACTGTTCGGTGGTGTAGAGAAACTGCTCTTTGGGCAAATATTGGGCATAGCCAAGCGCGGCAATTCCGCGCGGTACTATGCTCACCTTGACCAACGGTTCAGTGTGCTCACAGAACCAACCAGCTACGGCGTGCCCGGCTTCGTGGTAGGCCACAATCTTCTTCTCTTCGGGCGAAATGATCTTGTTCTTTTTCTCAATGCCCCCGATTACCCGGTCAATGGCATCCTGAAAGTCTTGCATTTCTATTTTCTTCTTGTCGCGCCGCGCCGCAATCAGGGCGGCCTCATTGCACACATTGGCAATTTCGGCTCCCGCAAAGCCCGGCGTTTGGGCGGCCAACTTTTTCACATCCACCGTGGCATCCATTTTCAGGGGCTTGGAGTGGACGCGGAAAATCGCTTCCCGGCCCACAATGTCTGGTTTGTCGATGCTGATTTGACGATCGAAACGGCCCGGGCGCAGTAATGCGCTGTCCAGTACGTCGGGCCGGTTGGTGGCCGCCAAAATGATGACCCCCGAATCGGTGCCAAAACCATCCATTTCTACCAGCAGGGAGTTGAGGGTGTTCTCGCGCTCATCATTGGATCCTGGCACTTGACCACGCCCCCGGGAACGGCCCACAGCGTCGATTTCATCAATGAAAATGATACAGGGGGCCTTTTCTTTGGCTTGTTTGAACAGATCCCGCACACGGGCAGCGCCCACGCCCACAAACATTTCCACAAAGTCAGAGCCGGACAGACTGAAAAATGGTACGCCCGCTTCTCCCGCCACCGCTTTGGCCAAAAGTGTTTTGCCAGTGCCGGGAGGGCCTACCAGCAGTGCACCTTTGGGAATTTTGCCACCCAGTTGGGTGTATTTGGTCGGGTTCCGCAAGAAATCAACGATTTCCTCAATTTCTTGTTTGGCCTCATCTAGGCCGGCCACATCCGAGAAGGTGATCTTTACCTTGTTTTCCGCATCGTAATAAGTTGCCTTGGATTTGCCGATGTTGAAGATTTGACCACCTGGCCCACCCCCAGCCATCCGGCGCATGAGCAGATAAAGGCCCAAGCCCAACATGATGAGGATGCCCCAACTCCAGAAAATGCTGTTAAAATCGGTCCGATCATAGTCTGACTTGTATTCCAAACGCTGGTCACGGGGCACATCTTTCTGGATGGTCTCGAGGTTGCGCATGAACACTTCTTCTTTCTCCCCAAATTTGTAATGGGGCCCTTGGGCCGACATGGCAAAGGGGCCGCGCAAGGCCAGTTCACTTTTGTACTCGGGTTTGGCCAGCGCCTCGGCCGTGAGCCAAACCTCCACCACTTTGCCATTGACAATGATCACGTTTTTAACGTCGCCTTGGGCGAGCATTTTTTCAAAACGCTTGGGAGTAATGTCTATCGTGGGGTTGCTGCGGTTGAAATAAGTCAAGCCAACAATCAGCATGACAAGGGCAACAAGCAACCATACCTGATAGTTGTTTTTGGGAGAAGGCTTGGGCAGAAGGCTGTTACTTTTCTTCTTTGCCTGGTTTTCACTCATTGTATCACTACCCAGTTAGGTGGTTTGGTCAAAAAAAGAATTATTGAATTAATACTGAATACCGATGCCCCATCAGGCCGGACGCGACAAATGACTGGGCCTAAACGGGAACACTGACCGCATCACCCCATAAATCCTCGAGCCCGTAGAAAGTGCGCCGATCTTTTTTGAAAATGTGTGCGACCACATTTACGTAGTCCAATAATATCCACTCACGGATTGCTTGCCCTTCGCGGTGCCAAGGTTTTTCACCCAATGCTTTGAGCACTTCTTCCTCTACGGCATCCATTAATGCTTCCACGTGGGTGTCAGAGGTGCCAGAACAGATCACAAAAAAGTCAGTGATCGCTCCTTGAGAATGGCGCAGATCGAGAACTACGATGTCCACGCCCTTTTTCTCTGACATCCCTTGGGCGACCAGTTTGCTCAAAAGGTCGGAATTGTGAACCGGAAGGGGCCTTTCTCTTATTATCCGGTCGGTTAATATTTGTGTTTCTGTCATGCAATGTTTCTAATTCAGATTTTATGCAGTTCTTTTGCCTTACCTACAAATTTAACTTTTTTTGTATAAATCAGCGGTCAATACGGCTTTTATCGGTAAAAAAGTTATTTACCTGCCAACTTGTCAGTCAACAAATGATCTTGCGATGGTCATGTTGACAGAGAACGCCCTGAACGAGGGGGACGTGGTCATTGCCGGGGCCCAAACCAACGGACGGGGGCAGCGTGGCAATGTGTGGGAGGCGGCTCCCGGCCAAAACCTGACCTTTTCACTGGTACTCGCCCCCCATTTCTTGGCCTTGTCGCAGCAATTTTTGCTCCATGTGGTCACTTCGCTGGCCGTGGCCAACGCTGCTGCCAAGTGGAGCAGCCTTGAAGTAGTGGTCAAATGGCCCAATGATATTTACTGCGAGAACCAAAAGATTGGGGGAATACTGATCGAGAACACCCTGATTGGCCACCAGATCAAATATTCAGTAGTGGGAATCGGCCTCAATGTTAACCAAAACCACTTCGCTTCACCCCAAGCCGCATCGCTGCTCACTCTGACGGGCCAACTTAGTTCCCTACCCCACCTACTGGATGATTTGATGACGAGTCTCGATCATTACTATTTGAAACTGATAAATGGAGAGTTTAGTTCACTAAAGACTGATTACCTGCACCGACTTTATGGACGCGGGCAGTGGCGCACATTCACCGACCTGCGCTCGGGGGCTGGCCAACCTTTTATTGGGCGGATCGAGAATGTGACGGAGGATGGCCGTTTGGTGGTAAAAATCCAAAATGCCCAAGTAGAATTGTTTTATTTTAAGGAAATCGGGTTCTATTGACCTCGGTCCAGCAAGATTCAAACCTTTTTGAAAAATAGTCGTAATAGTAGTTGGCTTTATCGCAAAAAAGAGTGCACCTTTACCCTAATTTATCGCTTAGGCCATCCGAGAAAGGGTGTGACAGGTGGTAAAAATAAGCGTGTTGTTTTATGCAGAATAATTTCGGGAAAATTGCTGCCCAGTGGGCGGCTGTGCTGGTGCTCATTGTTGTTACTGGCATGTCCAGTGCGGCAGTGGGTCGTTGGCTGCCCCCTAAGACAACACTGGAAAACGCATGTGGGGCTCTTAAAGAAATGGGCCTGAAAAGACAGGCTCCGGCGCATCCCCACAATCTGCCCCAAGCCCAACAAAGTGAACAACTACAAGAAGATGGCGGAGAGGACGAGACCAGTCACTCTTCGGCTCTGCTTCCCACCTCCACCCTTTCCCATTTCCTACATTCTACATTTTTGTCCTCCTCGGCAGCCGTTGCTGTTGGCAGTCATTCCATTAATGCCCCCAAGTTGTTTATCCTTCACCATTCATTGGTGGTTTAGTTTTGGGGCATCCCAAGCCTTCTTTCTCCGCATTACTACATTGATTTAGGCAAGACTGCCAGTGGCAACCCATTTTTTTGTTTTTATTTTTTTCCACTGGCAGTCCTTTTCTATGTTGCAAGACTGCCAGTGGCCACCTATTTTTTCTTGTTCTTTATTTTTTCCACGGGCAGTCCTTTTTTATATTTTATTTACATCTGTATAAATCATTAAATATGCTGTTTGCCCAACTTTTTCAGGGCTTGACACTGGCTTTGGGGTTAGTGCTCTTGGTACCAAAACAACTCAAGTATGCGGTAAGCGTTGGAATTTTGATTGTTTTTATTGGCTTGACTGCCGTTGAAGCCGTTAAGGTGATATTTTCTGGTCAAGTGTCCGAGTCTCCCCTACTGTTCAACCTATGGAGCGACCAGCCCCCCTTTCTTGCTATCGATTCATTGTCGGCTTTTTTTGTATTATTGATCAACATTACCGCGCTGAGCTCGCTCATTTATGCGGGTGGGCGGGCCAAGCGCTACACCAACAAATTGACGGCACCGGAACTTTCGCTGCACTACGTTTGCTTCTTGCTCCTTTATCTGGCCATGCTATTGGTCACGATGGTCCGGGACGGGCTGGTTTTCCTGATGGCTTGGGAGGTGATGTCGCTCGCTTCGTTCATCCTGTTGATTTTTGACAAGGGCAAAGCCGAAGTACTGAAAACGGGCCTCAGGTATTTGGTTTACATGCACGTGGGCCTGCTGTTCATCATGATCGGTTTTTTGGTGGTGCAGCGTGAAACTGGTGGAATGAGTTTTGTCCATTTGGCGCAGTACTTTGCTCAACGCCCCGACCTTGGGCTGTTCCTTTGTTTCTTTGTCGGTTTTGGGATCAAGGCCAGCTTTATGCCTCTGCACACTTGGGCCCCGGAAACTTACCAGACCGCGCCCATCCACGTAGCGGTGGTAATGGCTGGTGCGATGAAGAAAATGAGTTTTTATATGCTCATCCGGATCTTGGCCTGTGTCAATGACCAAGCCCTGGAGATCGGGCTGCTGTTGGTGGTGGTGTCCCTGATCACGGGCATTGCGGGTATCGTGCAGGCCAATAGTTCGGTTGATATCCGCCGAAAACTGGCGTACAGCAGCATTGAGCACGCGGGCATTATCGGCTTGGGCCTTGGGCTGGGCACCATTGGCATGGCCACGGGCAGCAAGAGCCTAGAAATATTGGGCTATGCGGGCGCGATCCTCCACAGCCTCAACCATGCGCTGTTCAAATCCCTGCTGTTTTTTGGGGTGGGGGCTATTTTGCAACAAACCGCCACTGCCAATATTGAGAAGTTGGGCGGCCTGGCCAAGCGGATGCCCCATACGAGTGCCTTGTTTCTGCTGGGCAGTGTGGCGGTATGCGGCCTGCCCCCCTTGAACGGTTTCATCTCTGAGTTCTTGGTGTACGGGGGCCTGTTCAATACCCTCCAAAATCCGAGCATGAACAAAACAGTGCTGGTGCTGGGCAGCATGATCGGGCTGCTGCTCATTGGTGGCATTGCGTTGTTCACTTTTAGCCAAATGTATGGCGTGGCTTTTCTGGGTTCGCCGCGCAGTGCCGCGGTCGAAGCGGCAAAGGAAGTCCCATTTCCCATTCTACTGGCCCAATACATCCCCGCCGCGCTGATCGTGCTGATTGGGGTGGCCCCGGGCCTGGTGATGCCGTTTGTGTTTCGCATCGTGGCCACCACTTTTCATTTGGACATTGCGGCGGTTCCGGTGCCCGTATTGGATCTGCTGCCCCCCATTTCGGTCATTTCGCTGGTCTTTGCCCTTATTTTTAGTGTTGTGTACTTGCTCCGCCACCTCCAACAAAAAGCCGTGGGCGTAACCACCAAAGAAACTTGGGGGTGCGGCTACACCGGTGCCGGAGCCCGGGTTCAATATACCTCTACTTCCTTTGCCGCAAACTTGGTAGGTTTTTTTAAACCACTGGCCCAAGTCCAAACGGTGTACAAAACCATGGCCGAGGAGGAGATTTTCCCCACTGCCCGTACCTACCAAGTGCAACAAGTCAACCGATTGGAGCGAAGCATCAACTGGGCGGCCAATGGTTCGGTGAAATTTTTGAAAAGGGGAACGGTGTTCCAGACCGGGCGTGTGCAGCATTACGTCATGTATGCCTTCATTTTTATGCTTTTGATATTTTTTCTGTCCTTTTTTGATCTGATCTAAAACAATGCTGGGATTTGCACTAATGCTCGTAGTTGCGTTTTGGTTTCCGGGGATCATCCTCCAGACCAAGGCCAAGATGTGCGGACGGAAAGGGGCGGGGTTCCTCCAGCCGTGGAAAGATGTCTGGAAATTGCTGCGCAAAGGTTCGGTTTACAGCCGAACCACCACGTTCGTGTTCCAGATAGCCCCCACCCTCTATTTCAGCACTGTGGTGTGCTGTATGCTGCTGCTGCCTTTTGGCGGAGGCGATGGTATTTTTTCGTTCAGTGGCGACATCGTTTTCTTTGCTTACTTGCTGGGCTTGGGCCGGTTTTTTATGATCATCGCCGCGCTGGACACGGGCAGCTCGTTTGAGGGCATGGGGGCCAACCGCGAAGCTTTCTATGGCTTGCTGGTCGAGCCAGCATTTTTCATCTTGCTCGGTTCTTTTGCCATGTTCACCGGGCATACTTCTTTTCAGGGGATCTATGACCACTTTGCCGTCAACGATTATTCGGCCATTCTGGTGGGCATCTTGGGCACTTACCTGCTTATCCAAATCACCATGATCGAAAATAGCCGGATGCCCGTGGACGACCCCACCACCCACTTGGAACTGACCATGATCCACGAAGTGATGGTGCTGGACAACAGTGGGTTTGACCTGGGCCTGATCCAAGCCACCTCGGCCCTCAAATTTGCCCTTTTTGGTACTTTGATCAGCAATATTTTCTTTGACCAGTCCTATCCCCTTTGGCTTAACATTGTCCTGTTCCTGAGCTTGCAGTTGGCGTTTGCCATTGTGGTGGGTTTGTTGGAATCGTTTAAGGCACGGAACAAAATGTCAAAGAACCCACAGTTCATCTTGACGCTGTCATCCATTTCCATTTTGATTTTCTTCGCTGTATTGGTGCTAATGACCAAATAGCCGGCAGGGGTTCACCTAAATTTAAGACCAATTAACCACTCACCAGATGCTCAACTTATTGATTATCGTTTTTGCCATCACCATTGTGTACGTCACAGTGGCCGAGCGGGTCAAGATCCACATCCGGCTCCTGGCTGCCCAAGGGGCCATCCTGACTGCCGTCGCGCTGCAAGAGTTGCACGAGATCAGCATTGCCAATCTTGCCTTTATCTTGGCCGAAACCTTGATTTTCAAGGCCTTGATCATCCCCACTTATCTGAACCGCATCGCGGTGCGCAACAAGCTGGGCAAGGTGGCCGATTCGGCCATGCCCATTTATGCCTCCCTGCTCATTGTGTCGGGGGTGATAGTGCTGTGCTACATTTTTGCTTTTTCGCTCCATGACCAACACTTGGAAATCAAGTACTTCACAGTGTCGATGGCGGCCATGTTTGCCGGATTGTGGATGATCTTGATCCACCGGGACATTATCAGCCACTTGATCGGCTATTTGGTGATCGAGAACGGGATTTTCTTGCTCGCCCTGGCTCTGGGCAGCGAAATGCCCATGATCGTCAACATGTGCATCCTGCTTGATATTTTGGTCAGCGTGGTGGTCCTTGGGGTATTTGTCAACCGGATTGGCAACCAGTTTGCCGTTTTCAAGGTCAATACCCTCTCTGAACTCAAAGACTAGTCGGTTATTTTTTACAAGTCGATCATTGAAGACATGGAACATTTTGTGCTGATCTTTTTTGGGGTCTCGGCCTTATTGGCAGCTACTGCCTATTTTATTCGCAATGGAACCGGGAACTTCGTTTTCCCAGTGATCCACTGGTTGTTGCTTGTGAGCCTCAATATCCACGAGTACTATCATTTGGGCGAACTGGAGGAGCGGTTTTTCCGGGCCGACAACTTGGGCTTTATCTTTCTATCGGTGCTCTCAGTGACCAGCCTGACCACCATCCTCCACAGCTATCTTTACAGTGTGTCCCATGGCGATAGTGCCAAGGTGATTTCCAAGCACAACACCGGGTTTATCATGTTCGTCACCGCCATTGCCGGGGTGATGATCGCCACCCACTACGGCATGTTGTGGGCTTTGGTGGAGGCCACCACGCTCTCGGCCGCAGTGCTCATCTACCACGATCGCAGCAAAACCGCGCTGGAAGCCACCTGGAAGTACTTGTTCGTCTGTTCCATTGGCATCACGTTGGCTTTTGCCGGGATCTTATTTCTCGGGATCGGGATCAAAGACTCCCCCCACGGGTTTGAGTTTGACATTGACCACGTCAAACTGGCCGCGGCCCACATGGATCCGCGCTGGCTCAAAGTCTCGTTCTTGTTTGTCCTTACCGGGTTCAGTGTCAAAATGGGCCTTGCGCCGTTGTTCAACGTGGACATCGATGCCAAGGACGTTTCGCCCTCGCCGATCGGGGCCATGTTTGCCAGCAACTTGCTCAATGTGGGCTTTGTGGCCATCTTCCGTTTCTACGAGGGCTTTGCGGTCAATGCCCAAATCTTGCCCTGGATGAACAACGTGCTCATGATTGCGGGGCTGCTCTCCATCTTTTTTGCCACCATCTACTTATTGAAAGTGCAAAACTATAAGCGGGCTTTTGCGTATTCGTCCATGGATCACGCTGGTATTGTGGTCATTGCATTGGCATCGGGCGGCATTGGCCACTTTGCGGCCATTCTCCATTTGGTGCTCCATTCATTTACCAAGGCCAGTTTGTTCTACCAGATTGGCCAAGTCCACCGCATTTTTGGCAGCAAGCACGAAGAGTTTTTGGGTGGTTACTTCAAAATCAACCCCGCCGGCGGCTTTGTCCTGTTGATCGGGTTGGTGAGCGTGCTGGCCATGCCCCCTTTTGGCCTGTTTGTCAGCGAGTTCATGACTTTCCGTTCGCTGGTGGAGAGCAACCACTGGGCAGTGCTGATCACCGCCGTGTTCCTGTTGAGTTTTGTCCTGTACAGCATGTCCCAAAAATTCCTGACCCTGCTCTTTGGGCCCACTCCCAGTGAAGAATTGCTGGGCCGTCCCTTGGGCCGGGTGTCCCCCTGGGAAAGCCTGACCCAGTATGTGCTGTTGGGTTTTGTGCTTTATTGTGGCCTGATCCAGCCTGAATTTTTGACTACTTTTATCAATGCGGCCATTTTGGAAGCCTTCGGGCCGACGGTAGTGCTAAAATAACTTCGACCCATTGGCCCACCCCTCCGGGGATGGCATCTTCTTTTCAGCATCAAACCACGGCAATGAAAAACAGATTGGAAAAACCGCTCACCCTGGCCATGAAAAATGGGGAAACCGTCCCGATGGCTGACATTCCCTTGTTGAGCTACGGCGAATTTTACCAGCAAGTCTCCGATCTGCTGGCCGACGAGCATGGCCACTGTGTGACCTATTACGGCTGCCAATACCGGGGGCATTTGCGGTTGCTTTGTGCCATCGCCAACGACCACCGGCGCACCATCGAGGTGTTGAGCTATGAACTGCCCGTGGCCGGGCCCCACCGCTTGCCGTCGTTGGCGGCCAAGTTTTTCCCCCTTCATGGGTTCGAGCGGGAAATTTGGGAAAACTGGGGGGTGGAGTTCACCAACCACCCTTGGCTAAAACCAATCCGCTTTCCTTGGGACCGGGCCAACCAGCAGCGGCAGGTGAACGATTATCCGTTCTATGCCATTGAAAGTGAGCAACTGCATGAGGTGGGCGTGGGCCCGATCCACGCCGGGGTGATTGAGCCGGGCCACTTCCGCTTCATCTGCAACGGTGAAATGGTGCTGCACCTGGAGATCCAGTTGGGCTGGCAGCACCGGGGCATCGAGCACCTTTTTGTCCAAAAGAAAAAATTGCTGGAACGCACCACCCTGGCCGAAAACATTGCGGGCGATACCGCCGTGGGCCACAACCTGACGTTCGTCAACCTGATGGAGAGCATGGCCGGACTGGAGGCCCGCCACGACCCCCGCCTGCAATATGAACGGGCCATCGCCCTGGAACTGGAGCGCATCGCCATGCACGACTTTGACCTCAGCAACCTCAGCACCGGACTGGCCTACCAACTGGGGGCTGCGGTCTTTGGGGTGTTGCGCACTCCGCTGATCAACTATTTCCAATGGTGGTGCGGCAACCGGTTTGCCAAGAGCCTCGTGCGTACGGGCGGATCGCACTATCCGCTGGATGCCAGCCTGATCAACCGGATGAAAGTAATGTTTGAAGACTATTCAGTGAAGTTTGCCGAAATGGCCGATAAGACGTTCTCCATGCCCAGCGTGCTGGAGCGGGTGGAAAACATCGGCACCGTGACCAAAAAACAAGTGGAACTGATTGGGGCTGTTGGTTTGTCGGCCCGCATGAGCGGGGTGCTCCGCGATGTGCGCCATTCCCACCCCACGGGCGCCTATGCGGATCATCCCTACCGGATCGCGACTGCCCATTCGGGCGATGTGCTAGCCCGGATGCAGGTGCGCCGAGTGGAAATCGAGAAATCGGTGGCCTATATTTCGGCGTTGCTGCCAAAACTGCCGGCCCTTCCGGTCTCCCCCAAGCCAGTTTATCGGGTGGTCCTGCCGCCCAACAGTTTTGGGCTAAGTCTGACCGAAGGCTGGCGGGGCGAAATCTGCCACAGTGCCCTGACCGACGAGCACGGCGAAATCTGCCATTACAAGGTCAAAGATCCTTCGTTCCACAACTGGATGGCCCTGGCCCTGGCCCTGCGCAACACCGAAATTTCGGATTTCCCGATCAACAACAAGAGCTTTGACCTGTCCTATTGCGGCCATGACCTGTAAATAACCATTGCGCCAGCCAGTTATTTCGGGGCCGGACTGCATCCGGATTGTCAACAGGAACAACCACCTGCCGGGATGGGCACTCCCGACCCCCAAATGAATGGCAAAAAGGAAAAAATCAACCTAATCGGCCCCTAATCTTTCAAAACCCGAACCACCATGCTGGATACTTTCAAAATATGGAAACACCAGGGCAAGCAATACATTCCCGATGTGACCACGCCCAACCTGCCGGAGGTGTTCCGGGGGCGGCCCGTTATTTCCACCGCCCCCGTCGATGCCGACGCGGTGGCCGACCTGTGCCCAACCGGGGCCATCCTCACCCATCCCATGCGCATCGACATGGGCCGCTGCACTTTTTGTGGGGAGTGTGCCCACGCGTTCCCGCACAAAATCAAATTTGTCAATGATTATAAAACGGCCACCAATGTAAGGGCCGATCTGATCATTGCCGAAGGCAACGATCAGCCCATTTATCTGAACGAAGCATTGGTGCGAGCCGAAATCAGGCAACTGTTTGGCCAATCGCTCAAGCTGCGCGAGGTGTCGGCGGCCGGCGACAATGCCAACGAACTCGAGGTGAATGCGTGCGTAAACCCCAATTTTGACATGGCCCGGTTTGGGATCGATTGGGTGGCCTCACCCCGGGCGGCCGATGGCATCGTGGTCACTGGGCCGATTTCCAAAAACATGGCCGAGGCGCTGGAGATTGCCTATCACGCCACGCCCGACCCCAAAATACTGGTATTGGCGGGCACCGACGCGATCAGTGGGGGCATCTTTGCCGATAGCCCGGCACTGGACCGCAGCTTTTTGGACAAGTACAAAGTGGATCTGTACGTTCCCGGCAACCCGGTCCACCCGCTCACGTTCATCAATGGCATTTTGGAACTGATCCGCCGCCGGCGGGCCTAGCGCACGGCCCGGACAGTGAACATCGCCTGGGCATAATTGTCGGCCACCCGGCCGGCCACTTCGCCAAACATGACCGTGGCAGACTGGCCAAAGTCGATCAGGTTGGGGGCTTTGAACAGGGCCGAAATCTCAGCGTTGATCTCCAGCGTGTGAGTCTGGCCACCTTGGGCCTGCAATTGGGGCACTTGGCCCTCGCCCAAGCCCAAGCGGATGGTGCGGTAGTTGGCATCGCCCCCGATATGGTACACCAACCCGCGCGGGCTGCCCGTGGCGGGGAAATGGCGGCCTTCCAACAACAGGAATTTATAGCCCGTGTTCCAGTCCCAGGCCATCGAGTTGGTGGGATCCAGTGCGCCCACCTGATCCGTAGATTTGTTGCGGGCAGCGTCCACCCCAACCGAAAACTCCAGCTCGGTGTAAGTATTGGCGGGTACATCGGCCAACTGAATTTCATATACATGGGTACTGGCCGACCGCTCCACCAAGTGATAACTGGCGGGCTGGACAAACACCTCCCCCGTGGTTCGGTTGCGAAGTTTAACGTTGCTCAGGTATATTTTAAAATCAGAAACGGTGTATTCGTCGCCATTGGCATTGCGGTAGCGCTGCGTATTGAGTAGCAGGGGGGCATTGTCCAGTAGCAGATTGACCCGCAGATTGACAGTAGCTTCCGGGGCCACGCGGTCGCGGCAAGCAACGAGCGAAGCTAAAAAAAAGATCCACACTAGGTTTTCTAATTTCATGGCCTTAGATTTGAGCAGTTGAAAGTAGAGAAAACAAAATAGGCGTAGTATAGTTTACCGTTGCACTTAAGACAAAGTTGTGTCTTTATTTCCCAGCCAGCTCCTTCGTTTATCTCCATCAGTTATTGCCAAAAACCATCTAAAATCCATTCCCTGATAGGTCTCTCTGGTGAAAGTGTAGGCACCATAATTGGCTGTTACCCAAAACCATTCAAAATCCCAGAAGGGTGCACTGATTGCCAGCGAGTAGTCTGTTTTAGCGCAAAACGCTAAAAGTGTGTCCCGTATTCGGATATTTTTGGTATTGCGATTGTCCTATTTTCTGTCTTTGGTTTCAGTAATTGTAACGTCATTATACTGAAAAATAAGTGGTTTAAAAAA